>CAMKAQ010000124.1 GCA_946410525.1 uncultured Caryophanales bacterium
TACCGTCATCGGTGAGAACGTCACCATCGGCTCAAACGTCTTCATCGTCAACTCTGTCGTTGAAGATACAACCCTCATCTACACAAACGACTCAGTCAAAGTAATCAAGTAGGGGAGCACCGTGAAAAAAGTAACAGTCATCACTTCATCATTAAGAGCGAGAAGCACCTCCCGTACCCTCATGGACGAGATGGTGAAGGGTCTTAAAGAGCATCACGAAGTCAAAATCATCGACATTTCGAAGATGAATCTCAAATATTGCCTTGGCTGCATGACTTGCCAAGACACTGGCAAATGCGTCATCCAGGACGATGTCAAAAACGTCATCGAAACCGTAAACGGTTCCGATATCCTCGTCTTTGTGAGCCCTGTCTACTATTATTCGATCTCTGGTCAGCTTAAGACCTTCCTCGACAGAATGAACCCTCTCTATCCAAGAGAAGACAGGAAGTTCAAGGAAGTGTACGCCCTCTTCACCTGTGCTGACGATAATCCTAAAGCGACCGAAAAACCAACCATCGCGATCGAAGGTTGGGTCGAATGCTTCGATGGGGTTATCTACAAAGGCTCATACGATGGCCTTGCCCTTAGTGATGTGACCGACATCACCGAAGAGCAACTCAAAGAAGCCTACGAATTCGGCAGGAATATATAGCGTTTCTCACAATTGCAGCACCTCCATGGGTGTTGCTTTTTCTTTTCAAAAAGTTTCATAATACGGTGTAGGCCAACCAAAATGAAAAAGAAATTCCAGCTGCTTTTGCCGTTATTGACTTTGCCTCTTTTAACTTCGTGTCCTCCTTCTCCTTACCAACCTTTTAAAATAATTGGAGATTTTAACGCTCACAAATTTCCTTTATCCGAAGGCTTGGATATGACGATTAATTTTGGGCTTTACGATAGGCATAATTATCCAGACAGTGCTTTTTTCCAAAGGAAGTATATGTTTTTGGTTTCTTACGGAGACGAACACCGGTTGCGGGATAAAGAATACGATGAAAAGTGGATGCCTTTATATGACATCACAGATGAGGTTTCCTCATGCTATTGGATTTTAAAGAACAACAGATTCCTTTATAGCAAGACGGCAGATATCCATTTTGATCCCGATTTCTTCACCCCTGAACACGATAGTTTCACAATCATGCTGACCTCGGTTTATGGATATGAACCCGATAAAAAAGTCTATACTACCAGCAATATCGGTAATTATTTGATGAGTGAAGCCCTTTATTATTCGATCGACGAAGACTCAAATGTTGCTGTCTATAGGCCTTATTATTGGCGACAAATTCACAGCTCTTCGTCAGAGAGCTCTCTTTCAGATTCTTCTTCAGACTCCCTTTCGAGCTCTACTATAGAATCATCTTCAGACTCCCTTTCGGTTAGTGAGTAAGGTATATCCACGATGAAAAAGAGATTCCAGTTAGTTTTGCCGCTATTAACTTTGCCTCTTTTGACTTCGTGTCCGGCAACGCCTGATGGTCCTCTTTTCGAAGTAAAGGAGCTCGATAACTCAAAGATGCTTCAGTTCCGTCTCAATGACGGGGTTGATCTGACCGTCGCTTATGGTTTCCGCAACAAGGATGACGAGCAGTACCATACGTCAATGCCTAAGCATTACATGTTCTTTACCGCGAACTCAGAAGCCCTTTATTACGAAGAAATTGAGTGGCAGTGCATCTATAGAATCACCGAACCGCTTAGGGGATCCTATCGGGAAGACTCTTGCTTTAGTAAAGAGGCCAAAATCCATTTGGATTCCAAGTTTTTCGGTCCTGAAAGTGACATTATCACAATCTGTTTGGCAAGCGTGCCTACGAATAAATATCAGGCCGAAAAAGAAACCTATTCTCAGCATGACCTCAGCGATTGCTACTCAAGGACCTATTACTACTACATCGACGAGGACCAAACCGTCTCGTTGTCTTACTACATCACAGATCTTCCGAATTACGTAGAGGAAAGCAGTTCCGATTCGATCCCTGCGGTTCAGTATAAAAAACAAATAGGATATTTAAATATCCTGTGATAGAGTAATCATATGATTTACTCTAAGGTCAAAACCTCAAAGAACAAATCAGAACACCAATAACCTTAGAGCCCCTTTTCTCGGGGCTTTTTCAAATAGAAAGGAGAGATATGGAATACATCATCAAAGGCGACATTGCCTATAACATTAGCCTTAATGAACTTGTCACCATCCATAACGGTTACCTTCATGTCAAAGATGGAAAAATCGTCAAGACCATGAAGTCCCTCCCGAAAGAACTCAAAAAGAAGAAACTCATCGATCATAGCGGCAAGCTCATCCTCCCAGGCATGGCCGATCTTCATCTCCATGCCTCTCAGTTTGCCTACAAGGGCACCCTCATGGACGTCACCCTTCTTGAGTGGCTCGACAAATACACCTTCCCTCGTGAAGCGGCCTTCAAAGACGAGAAGCACGCCAAAAAAGCCTACAAAGTCTTCGTCGATTGCCTAAAGAAGAGCTTCACCACCAAAGCGGTCATCTTCGCGACCATCCATCTTGAAGGCACATATATCCTTTGCGAACTTCTCGAGAAAGCAGGCATCGACGCCTATGTCGGTATCGTCGACATGGATAGGAATTGCCCTGACTACATCTCCCAAACCGTCGAAGGGGCAAGGAAAGACAACATTGAGCTCATCAAACGCCTCAAGGACTTCAAGCACGTCAAGCCGTGCATCACCCCAAGGTTCACCGTCAGTTGCACCGACGAGATGATGAAGATGTTAGGGGAAGTGAGAAACGAATACAAAGTCGCCTCCCAATCTCATCTTGATGAGAATGAGGAAGAGATCGCCTTCGTCAAAGAGCTTTGCCCTGACGCCAAATCATATACGGACACCTATGACAGGGTCGGACTCCTTGACCATTCCGTCATGGCCCATTGCATCTACGTCACCGACGGGGAGCTCAAAGCCCTCAAAGAGAAAGACGTCTACATGGCCCATTGCCCAGAGAGCAACACCAACGTCACGACAGGCGGTATCATGCCAGTCAGGAAATACCTCGATATGGGCATGCATGTCGGCATTGGCTCAGACGTGGCAGGGGGAAGCACCCTTAACCTCTTCGCCAATCTCAAACTTGCCATCCAACTCTCAAAGGTCATCAACCATGGAGGTAGGAATAACTACAAGCCTTTAACCGCTAAAGAAGCCCTCTACATCGGCACTTTAGGCGGAGCCTCATACTTTGGAAAAGCCGGTTCCTTCATGGAAGGATATGATGCGGATATCCTTGTTCTCGATGACCTCAAAGAGGACCCATCAAGCATGAAGTTCTCAATCGAAGAGAGAATCGAAAGGCTTATGTACAACGCTAACGAAAGCTTCCTTGTGAGCAAATACGTCCAAGGACGCAAGGTATATCAGAAAAAATAAAGGAGAAACAAAAACATGAAAAACGGAAGACTCGTTATCTTTGGAATGATCCTCGTCTTATGCACCCTCATCAGACTCTGGCTCCTTCCTAGCGCCATCACCCTCATCCCAGCGGTTGGCGGAACCCTCAACTACGCCTTTGAGCCTCTTATCTACATCGGCGCCTTTTACCTTTCAAGTTCCTGGGGCAAGAAGAAAGAGAACCTCGTCGAAAGAGGTCTATGGTATCTTCTTGCGTACGCTTTG
>CAMKAQ010000125.1 GCA_946410525.1 uncultured Caryophanales bacterium
CCAAGCTAATTTGATAGCGGTGTCAGTACCGGAAGTTTCGGCCTGCATAGCACCGGTCTTGGTGCCATCAGCCCAGGTGTAGGCTTCCCAGTGGGCATAGAGGGTGGTGTCGGCGGTGAGGTCAGCGCCGGCTTCAACCTTGGTGCCAGCTTCGGCTTCGGTGTACCAGCCAACGAACTTGTAGGCGCCTGGACGGAATGGGGTTGGGAGTTCAGGAACTTTGTTGTTATCGGTGGCCTTCACAGGAGCGAGGCTGTAATTGGATTTGGCTAAGCCAGTGTAGTTGAGGTTAAGGGTAGCGGTTGGAACAGGGATCTTATCGAGCTCGAACCAGTCGAGATCACCTAAGACGCTGGTATAGTTTTCGTTCCCGCTCAATTGCTGTCCAACGAAGGAGATGGTGTGAACACCAGCGGAGAGTTCAATCTGAGCAGACTCAACTTCAACCCAGGCGTTAGCAGAACTGAAGGTGCCTTTGTTAGCGCCATCGACTTTAAGATCAAAGCAGACTTTTTCAGTTTCCATGTTGGACTTGATCTTAGCCTTAATTTTGACCTTGGCTTCTTCTGACAACTTAATTCTGTAAATGGCTTCGCCAGACATGTTGGAACCCTTGCTCTGATTCCAGCCTTGTCTATAGAGACCGTGGAGATATTTTCCGCCTGATGCTTCGGCATCATCTTCGACGCTTCCATCAAGGTTGGTTGGATAAGTAACTCCGTTGGCGCTGTAATTGGTGGTGTAATCGGTTTCCTCACCGGTGTTGGTGAAGATGGTGTGTTTGAGTGAGTAAGCTTCGCCTTCGATCTTAGCAGCGTTGTTCTCATCAAAGACGATGTTGCTTGTAGCCATATAGCTACCGATTCTGACAAGACGGATGGCATCATAGCTGATCGAATAGCCTGCTTTGGTGTGACCGAACTTGAAGGAAGTGGTTCCGTCAGCGATCATGACTGACTTAACGACGGCTTCTGTGGTCCATTCCATGCTGGAAGAGCCGACACCAACAGCGGAATAGAGCTTATCGCCAGTTTCGGTATAGACCTTTTCGTCTTCGCCAGCCTGGACCCAATATCTGCCTGGGACTGGGTTTCCGCCAGCGGCGGAACCGTTATCATCTAATTCGGCGCCAACACTGAAGCCAACGGTATTCGCGTTAGAAGATTTTGCTTTGACATAGACCTCATATTCGCCAGCTGGAAGACCGGTGATGTCATAGGTTGAAACCTTACCGGAGTTCATCTTGTAAGCGTTGTTGCCAGTGGTCTCGAGGTTTGGAGTATTGGTGGCATTTGGATACATCTCGTAGTAGGTCGATGGGGTGGCGTTTGGATCGTTCCATGGGGTGACATCGCCGAATGGGGTGCCAGCCTGATAGGAGATGTGAGTGGTGATGATAAGACCGCAGTTACCATAGATGTCGGCTTTGGCACTCTTGCTGCTATCAGCGTAGCAGACGTATTCGTGGGCACCAAAGATGACTGGGTTGGCGGAAGTATCGATGACTTCGTCCATCTTAGTATCAGCGTACGAAGTGACGTTGTTGTCGAGGTTGACTTTGACGTTGTATCTGTCGTTTGGAAGGCTGGTGACGTCAGTCTTGATGAGAGCGTTGCCCTGAGCATCAACGGAAACGGTCGTGGTGAGAACGTTATTATTGATCTTGTTCGAGTCTGTTCCAATGTAGTTGGAAGTGTATTGTTTGTAGCTGCCAACAGTGGTTTCATAAACCATTAATGGGGTGAGAGCTTCGAAGGCGGTCTGTGCCATCTTGGAGGTGTTAAGCTGACCACCAACGATGTGGTAGACCTTATCGCCTTCAACTTCAACGCGGGAGATGGTCATGGCGATTGGTGGGAGTTCATCGAGAGCGATGGCACCATTGTGGCTACGGACGGAGAATCTGAAGCCATTGGCAACAGCCTTACCAGTTCCATAAGTCATTCCGGTGGCCTGCTGTCCACCAACGGCGGCATAGTGGCCTTTTGGACCACACATGGCGGTGTAGTCACCCTGAGCTAAGGTTGCAGTGCTGAGGTCGACTTTGAGTTCGAATGTGCCAGCGGTCGCGTCGACGGTTGGGACATACTTGTAATCAGCATCGGCTGGTGTGGCAGAACCCATAATGTAGGTTTCGCCGCTGACAAGACCGAAGGCCATCTTCATAGCGGCAGCACTGGAGAAACCAGAGATGGAGCCGGTGATTTTGGCATAGGCTTTTCCGCCTTCTGCAATGATGTCGATGCCAGAGAAAGCAACGGTGCCTTCAGCCTGGGTTGAAGAGGAAGCGACTGGGGTGGAAGTTGGGGTGCTGGTTCCACTTGGTCTGGATGAACTTCCAGTTGGGGTTGATGTGCTGCCAGTTGGGGTAGAAGTTCCGCCTTCAGAGGCAGCGACGCTAGTGCCAGCCTCAGATGTGCCTGGCGCAGCACTTGATTTCTCATTACCACCAATTTGGCAGGATGCCAATAAAAGCGCGGCGGAGAGAATCAAGACTTGTGAAAGACTTTTTTTCATTAAAAAATTCTCCTTTTTTGGGCGCCAAAGGAAAGTCAGTCCCTTGGTCTTTAATAATTTGTTGACTTCATTATGCCCTAAATTTCGAAGAAAATACAACCTTTTCCAATAAAAAATGAAAGGGCTTTCTTTATCTTCGATAAGGAAAGGATGGAAACCCCACCGCTTTCACTCTTTTGATATAAAGGTAAAACCGTGTAATCGCTTACATGTAAAGAGAAGAAAAAGCCGAGCTTTTTGTGGCTCAGCTTCTGATGCTTTGGCTAATTTGTCTTAGGCGGCGGCAGCGGCTTTGGTGATGAGACGGACGTACTCAAGACCATAGAGACGATATCCTTTGCCAGTGCAACCCATCGAGAACCTTGTTGCGCTCGCAGGGATGGTGATCTCAGAGAGGATGCAAGTAAGGTGATAGTTGCCACTAGAACCTTCGGCGGTAAGGCCTGTGGTGTCGTAGTCGCTCTTGATTGGATTGGCTTTGACAGCTGAATCGCCTTCGCCAACCTGCCAGTAGTACTTAGGGGTTTCCATATCGGATTCATTTTCGCCACCCCACCAGTTGACGTTGAGGTTGGAGGAGTTTCCACCACGTGCGCTGATCTGGATTTCATAGGTGCCAGCTGGAAGTCCGGTGCAATCCCAAACGCATTCGCTGGTGCTTCCGGTTGAACCCATATGGGTATCATCCCAACCAGTTGCGGAGGTCTTATCAGCCCAAGAAAGAGTGTAGGCGGTCGCGGTGCCAGAGGTTTCAGCCTGAAGAGCGCCGGTCTTGGTGCCAGCGGTCCAGGTGTATTCGGACCAATGGGCGTAGTAAGTGACGTTGGCGGTTAAGTCGACGTTAGCGACCGCAGCGGTTCCACCGGTTTTCTCGGTGAACCAGCCTTCGAACTTGTAAGCGCCTGGACGGGAGACTGGATCGGCAAGCTTGGTAAGCTTTTTGCTGACGGTCTTGACGGTTGGGTTCGTCGCTAAGCTGTTGGTTGGGAGGGTGTAGTTGAGATCAAAAGTGGCAGTGAACTCATCAGCGGCTTTCGAGGAGCTGGCTTGTTTGCTACTTGGCGTAGCGGAGGCAGAACCTGTGGCCTTGGAGGTTGCTGGAGCGGATTCTTCCTTGCTCTCAG
>CAMKAQ010000126.1 GCA_946410525.1 uncultured Caryophanales bacterium
GCCTTGGCTTTCGCTTGACCGCTGCTGAGGGAATGACCTGTACCTGCCGCGCTAGATAATGCTGTGGCGAGTGCTACCAGTCCTAAAACGAGTCTCATATTTCCTGTTCCTCCTAGTATGGACTGTTGACGTTTTTCAATATGAAATCTTTGATTATGCTTTCCTTATTTAAGCGCGCAACAAAAGATATCTAAAAGATAAGCCACTTATTTCACGAAAGCTATCGAAAAGCTTCCTATTTCAAACGACGGCACGATAATAACAAAAACGATAAAAAACTGACTACAGATTTAAGGCATTTTTTTACAAAGTTAAGGAATACTCGAATGATTAGTTTCCTAACTCGTCATTTTGAAAGAAATGCCCCAACTTAATCAGATTAAAGTCGAATATTTCCTAGAAAGAGAAATAACAAACGACAGGATTATTGTGTAAACTGCCCTAACATAAGAAAAACCCTGCAAATCTTGTGTCTTTTATAGGAAATGCAGGGTTTTGTTGTTATTTCGAAGAAGAATCAGAGCGATCTAAGAAGATTAGATTGGATGGCGTGCCTTTGCCTTTATATATCTCTTTCCACTCCTCTTCAGAGCCTTCATAGTAGATGACCGCATCCCTTAATCCTTGGAAATTGCCAGACTCTATTCTTCTGACGGTAATAGGGATGAGTACGTATATGACATCGATGTTCTTTATGACGGCATAGCCAATTTCGATCTCTTTGTTCTCGTGATAGCGAGGAATCTCTAATTGCTTATTAAGCGGAACGTGATTAATGCTTGAAAGATGGGCGTATTCGCTAGAAGCGATATCCTCCCACCCAAAGCAAGGGGCTTCATCGCCATAGAGATTCATATCTGATGTGACCACTCTTGGATAATTGAAGGTCGTTGTCTTTGCTTCATCGATATACCAAGTATCGCAATATGAAAGACCATCGGAGGATTCATAGACGTAATAGTCCGCTTCTTTATTGTCCTTGACGGTTTCCGTATTCACGAGAGTGCCGGAAACGTAATAATTCACTTTCCAGCCAATCCTTAGTTCATCTGGGGTGTTATACAAAAAGTAATCGATCTGATAGTCTCTGAGTTCGAAGCTGAATCTGTAATTATGTTCTTTGATCGACAAAGGGATATTCGCATAAAAAACGAGGCCACCGGTCATTCCTGGTTCAAGCTCTAAGAGACTATCTCCATACTCCTGAACCTTATACTCCCCTCCTAGTTTCTCATCGACTAGGTGGGAGCCTTTTGTTATGAATTGGCTTGTCTTTTCCTCTTTGCTTGTGACATCAAAATAGACCCTAAGCTCATAGTTATATATCTTATCGGTACATTCAGGCTTTTGGGCTTCCAAGATGAAAGAGTCTGTTTCCAATGTTCTGTTATCCGCATATATGGAGCGATGTTCCAAGCCTGATGATGCAGCTGGTTCTTGTGTACATCCGCTGGAAAACAAAAGAAAACAGGTGGTTATAGCTGTAAAGAGTGGGTTCAGGATCTTGTTGTTCATACTGTAGTATTCTAGCCTGTTTAATTATTTAAACAAAGGATTAACCCAAAACGATACAAGAAGAGACTCAACAGTATTTGCGTTTATCTGGCATCAAGTCATTCCAAGTAGGCAAGAAGGCGCAAAGATTGTCAGATTTAAGACAATAAGCGAATAGCAACATAAGCCAGCCTATCAATTAGCGTTTTCGGCTATTTAGGTTGGCTTTTTCTTTTTTTAAACGAATCAACAAAACCTTAGATGACCTCAAGCCCAATCGCTTTTAAGTATTCGAACGTTCTATCGTATATTTCTGGTCTTGTTGAAGGATCGATACTGCTTCCTTCGGGAACAAATATAATAAACCCTTGTCTAGACCTTGTAAGGAGAACACGGTATGCGTTTTTCAGATACTGTTTTCTGATGTCAGAATTGACGTTGCACCACATATTTCTGGTGAAACGCTTATATTCAAACTCGCTTCCGTTATATCTAAAATCGCCATCCCAGGCCACAATTCCATAATCAATTTCAAGGCCTTGAACTGCGAATTCTGTAGCAGTCACTTCAAGCTGATAAGATGAATCGACCTCGTCTTTCCCATCCAGGAACCACTTTATTGGCTTAATCTCGTTGGATGCCCAGATTCCTTTGGCCCTTAGTCTTTCAGCTGCAGATGACGCCATCAAACCATACCTTTCACTACCCCTAGATTTTGTCCTGACCCAATCTTTGGCAGTGTTAAGATTTCTCGTTATCGCGACAGGGTATTTATCTTTGATTTCGGAATAATACTTTTTAGCGTCCTCTGGCCTATTGTCGATGATCGCTTTGATAAAGTCGGAAAGCTTTTCGCTTCTGAAGGAACGCATATTAACGCTCAAGTGAAGCTCCGGAATAACGTTATATGGGTGGCCGCCAAGCATTTCATCTATTGAGGAGCCACGAGTGTATTCAAAGTCTGTAATTTTGTTAGAAATATAAACATCCCAATCAGGGAAATAGTCCCTAATTGCTTCGAACCAATCTTTTAGGCCACCCTCGCCAGTGTTAATTTCTTGTCCACCGCCAACTAAGCAAACAATAGTCGCCCAATCTTCGTGACGGTTCATGTATTCGATGAGCGAGTGAGGTTCACTCATGTGATAGCCAGGTTGGCCTTTTTTCCTTTGCATGAAGTTTGAAAGCGCTGCTTCATCCCATGCTCTTTGGGCTTCGTCGAAGATGGCAATTTTATCGTGAGGAACGTTGTTTGGATCTAGAGACTCATCCCTAAAATGATGGACGATTTGAATAAAGGCTTTTGTCCCGGCTTTTGCGATGCCTTTTGTGATTTTCTGATGAATAACTGCATCTCTCGCAAGAGCTTCTTGCAGAACCTCTACCAACGGACCGTTTCCTGAAAGGAATACTGCATGATCGTCGGTTTCGAAATCATGTCTTGAATTAGCAATGTTAAGACCGGCAAGAGTTTTGCCAGCGCCTGGAACACCTGTTATGAAACAAATGGCCTTTTTATGTTCGTTCTTGCACTTATCAATAACATAAGTAATGGCCCCGTTTGTTTTTTCTAGATTCTCAGCCCCTGCTTCGCTTCTTGAAATCTCTTTAACATCATGGTGTTGATATAGAGCTTTAGCAGCTTCAATGATTGTTGGTGTTGGTTTGTAAGGAGATTTTATCCAGGCTTCCTTGTTTATCTCGGAATCGCTGACTATAGACAAGACTTGTTGGATGAGTAAGCCAATTGATTCACCATTGCAATGAAGCGGATCAAAAACCCTATCTTTAGCGATACCGCCGCTCAAACAAACAGTTTTTGCATCCGTCGCAACTAAGACAGGGACTATGTATCTATTTTCGCTGGCCTCATGAAAATATTTTAGGTCCAAAGCATAGTCTTCCGCTTGCTCTTCATCTGCCATCTCATATTTGTTTTTGTGAACTTTGAATTCCAAAACAAATACGATTCCTTTAATCAATAAAACAACGTCAATTCTGTCGCCTATACGTGGAACGGTATATTCAAAAATAATGGAACCGGTTGAGATGCCTTTAAGTTGTTCTTTAAGT
>CAMKAQ010000127.1 GCA_946410525.1 uncultured Caryophanales bacterium
AAGCAATGTTTACGGATATAACTACCATGACCCAAGGAACTTCTTCCTTAACATCATCCTTCCAACCCTTCTTTTCCTTCCTTGCATTTTCTTTGGGAACTACCACGCTAAAAAAGCTCTCCCTATTGCAGGCTTCGATTTCATCTGGCTCCTTTTGATCGTGGTCACCCTCGCCATCATGTGTTTTGGGGTGTTCTGCGGTGTGATGTTTATATTCCCGTATAATATGGGATACTTTTTGCTTGCCTGGATCCTAGGCATGATAGCCCTCACCAATATCCTTATCTGGTCTACCATCGCCTTTAAACGAGCGTACCTATATCACAAAGAGAGAGCCGCCAATGCCAAAGAGTAAGGAAAGAAAGAAACATCTTCTTCTAGCTATCCTCTTTTTCGCTGTCGCGATATGGATGATTTTCTATTATCTCTTTCCGCTATTCGTCGTTGGCCACCGTTTTAGTGGGCCTCTTGGTTTTGATACTTACCGTATCGAGAACGTTATCCTGGCCATCGTCATCCCTTTCATTGTCTTCATTTCATCCATCCTCCTCATAAACTTCAATCTGATGAAATGCGACTATTTCTGTAAGCATGATGGGTGGTGGGGGTTACTGACCGCTTTATCGGTCATGGCTATGATCGGAGGGCTTTTTCTTGCTCTTCCTCCTATGAACTTCATCGTGTTTTTCAGTCAAAATTTGTTCTTTACGTTCGTTTCTTTGGAGATCCTTGGGGTCGATATGTTTGTCCTTTCACGCATCGCTAAGAAACGTAGGAAAATTCAAGGATAAACCCTAATGACGATTGGGGAACTGCAAAAGAAACACTTCCATTTATCCGTTCTCTTTTTCTTCTTGGCTTTATTGATGCTTGCCTATATCGGATTCCCTATCTTTTCAGGGCTTTTCGGGAGAGGCGTTTTCTTCTTCAATGGAAGCGATAAGAGTGAGTGGTGGTACTTCTTTCTAGCCACGTGCGTCCCCGTCGCCGTTTTCCTTGCCTCCATTGTCCTCATGAACGTTTTCTTTGTGAAAAGCGGTTATGGCGCCAATAACTCCGTTAAGTGGGGGATACCTATCGCCATCTGTGTTTCCCTCATGATTATTTTCATTGCCGCCACCTTCTTCTTATGGATCATTTTGTTCTGCTTCATCAACTACATCGTCTTTTTGATCGGTTTTGAGATCCTTATGCTCAATGCCGTCGGCCTTTGCATGAAAGGCGCTCAAAAGAACTCAAACAAGTAACGTGATTTTAGAAGAATCTTGTCTATTATTTCGCTTTTAAGTAAAATAACGGAAAGCGTTTTCAATTAGGAGAAAACATCATGAAAAGCGTAAATAAACTTATGTCTTTGACTTTGGTTGCCTTAGCCATGGGATTGACTGCGTGCACGACCACTCCAGCCACCTCATCCAAAGCCCCAGAGTCATCCGTACCAGAGGAAGATCCAAACGCCGTTTCCGTCTTCGTTCTCTCTGGCCAATCCAACATGGAAGGAAACACTTCCTTCAAGAGTGGCTCAACCGACCTCATCGCCCAAGCTTTCGAAGAGATGGGCTTAACCGATCCTGAAATCCTCACCGAAACCGGTGTCGAATCCGTCCAGACCTCCCTTTACTGCGCCGGATATGGCCAGCTTGACCACACCAAGCTTGACACTAATACTCAGGTCAACGCCACAAACACCACCGAGAGATTCAAAGGCGCCTTCCTCCCAACCAAGACCGGTATGGGTCTTAACTCCTCCAAGATGGGCCCAGAGCTTGGCATGGCTTATGCCTTAAAGGACGAGGCTACCGCTGAGAAACCAATCTACTTCATCAAGATGGCCTCCGGTGGCAGTGGCTTCGAACAAGGGACCCAGTACAACTGGCCAGTCAAAGACGCTGAAGGCAATTGGCCAGAGATCAACATGTATCACACCTTCTGCAAGCCATTCATCGAGAACAACCTCGCTCTCATCAAAGAAGCTGGCTGGAACCCAGTTATCAAAGGCTGGTTATGGCACCAGGGCGAAAGTGATTCTGCCACTGAGAAGATCGCCAAATACAAGCAGCGTCTTGGCGATATGGTCGAACTCTTCAGAAACGACTTCGCCGAATACGCCAAAGACGAAGATGGCGAGAACATCGCCTTCGTCGATGGAATGATCTATCAGGGCAGTGGCACCGCTTGGGGCGCTCAGACCTCCAAAGACATGAACGCGGTCAAGCAGGAATTCGCTGACAGCGCGGACAACAACTACATCGTTGATATTTATGCCAACGAAGAGCCAACCGCTGAGAATGAGCTTAAACCAGGCAACCCTGGTGGTGACAACATGCACTACAACGTCAAGAGTTCTCTCCGCTTAGGCATGGCGTATGGCAAGGTCATCCTTGATAACCATCTCCTTGACTAAGTAAATCGCTCCTATATAGCGCTTCCCTCAAAAAGGGAGGCGCTTTTTTTGTGTTTTCCTGAAAAAATAGTAAATCGCCACTATATATAAAGTGGCAAAGCAAAGCCGTTAAAACTCGGAACGGAGACCTCGCAAATCCTAGCACGGAAAGCGAGGTGATATGCATGAAAGACTTCTTGAAAGAAGACGATAGCCTTCTCAAAATGGTCTTGATTTGCCTCTTATTATCGCTGTTGGCCCTGCTGACAAAATAAAAAGAGTCTCTCCTTAAGCTATTAACCCAAGTGCTTGTGAGGACTCCGTTCTTATGGTCTTATTATAACTCGATTTTTACAAAGTGAACATGCTGAAATAAGCGACTTATAGTAATAAAAAGAGCCTCCTAAGACAACAACCATAAAGTGCTTGTGAGGACTCTCTTATATTATCGCCAGCATCTAAATATTTGCAACAATGTAACGAAATTCTACAAGAGAACGCGGAAGATCTTAAAGACCCCAGAGACAAATCTTTGGAAAGCGTTCGCCTTGAAATCGACAGGGACTTCTTTGGAGACGCTAATCATCTCCTCGAAGTCTTTTTTGATATCTTTCAAACATGGTGCGTCATAAATCACCATCGCATCCTCGAAGTGGTGGGTCAAAGATCTGAAATCGAAGTTGATCGTACCAACAGAAGCGATCTTATCATCAACAAGCATGCCTTTTTGATGGTTGAAGCCGGGGGTGTACGTATAAACGTGGATACCCGCTTCAAGATAAAGATGGAACTGACACTTAGCCATCCAGTAAACGATTTTCTTATCAGGGATGCCAGGGACGATGAGATTGACTTCAACGCCTCGTTTAGCCGCGCTTTGAAGGGCTCTTATAAGAGGATATGTGCAAATAAGGTATGGAGTGGAGATATCAACCCTCTCTGTCGCGGCATTCAGCATATTGATGTAATTCTGCTCACCAACCTGCTCATTGTCGTCATATGGCCCAGGGGTGTCGCCAAAGAAGAAGACAGAACCTTTATCTTCGTAATGAGGATAATCATCACCTTTGGTGAAAAGGGAATAATCGGTTATCTCATGCGTGCATAAGTCATGGTTTTGAAGGAAGGTGACGATTAGGTCT
>CAMKAQ010000128.1 GCA_946410525.1 uncultured Caryophanales bacterium
GAAGTTCTCACTCATCATCGAAGGGATGAACGAGAGGCCAATCGCCACCGCCATATAGATGATTTGAACATATGTTGCACCTTCCCCAATTTGAAAGGCCTTATTGCTGATTGAATTCATCTTCTTGAGCTGTTCTCGGATGTTGTCTTTGCCTTGGAGGAGATTCTCTTCGGCAAGGACAAGCGATTCTTTCTTTTTGACAACTTTCTTTCTGAAGATGCCACTTTCGAGGGCGAGATAGATGCTTAACCCAATAGCGGATACATAGAAATATGGATCATTGAGTCCAAAAAGGAACGATAGTCCGAAGACGACGCTCATACCCTCGACTATCGTCATGACGGCCGGGAAAGTAGAACTCTTGAAAGCATAGTAACGCTCGTAGTTTTTAGCGAGTTTCTTCTTTGAGCTTGAAGGAACGTACTTCAGCCACCGCTTATCGAACCTTCGGCTGAAAAATCCATTGATCAGTCGCGATCCAACGCTCAGCAACCCATATAAGGAAAGCAGAATTGCAACAACGATATAGGAATCCTCATTTCCTAGCAAATAAAGGCCAAAATAAAGCGAGGCGATTCCAAGCAAAGACGTGAATGAGCTAAGGAAGAATCCCTTTTTGGAAAAGATCTTCGGCTTTGTGTAAGGACAACTCTCGACACTAAAGAGAACAGGTTCACCATACACGCACGAGAAATCCTTAATAAAATCCTCCTTTTTCACCCATTTCTTACCAATGGCTGGGTCATAAACCAGGAATTTCTTCTTCGCGGCTTTCTTTAGGTAGACAAGATGTCCTTTGTTGTTTCCTTCTAAAAGAATGAGCAAAGGAAAATTCGAAGCGAGGAGCAATTCTTCTTTAGAAGATGTCCGCTTCCACTTGATGTCGACGCCTTCTTTGAAAGCGATTTGCCGGATATCCTCTAACGAGATGTCCGTCTCTTTCTCCGAAGTCAGATAGCGATAGCCTTTTTTCTTGGTCAAATCCAAGAGGAGCATTTTGAGGGTGGCAAGGCCACAGCCTTCCTCATCTCCCTGATAAACAAATATTCCCATCACTTTTTATATAGAGGGGGAAATCAATTTTTTCAGAAATTCGCAATAAAAAATCCCTCATTTTGCTGAGGGATGATTTTTACCACTTTTTACGGCGGGCCATTTCGGACTTCATCTTTCTACGAAGACCGGTTTTGAGATAGAACTCTCTTTTTCTTGATTCGAGGAGAATGCCGCTCTTATTGACGCTTCTCTTGAAACGACGTAAGGCCTCATCGAGATTTTCGCCTTCGCGAAGAACTGTTTTGACTGGCATGATCGGATTCACCTCTCTTTCGTGCTTCCTTATTCTATCGAAGTCTAGGTGTTTTGCAACCTTTTTCAAATTTTTAGTCACTTAAGTGACTGTTTTATATGCTATCATTACGGCATGAACAAACCAGTCGTTTCCGTCATCATGCCTGTCTTTAGGAACAGGGATACTTTGGAAAGAGCCCTCGACTCCTTCCTCAACCAGGATTTTAATGAACCCGCCGAACTTATAATGGGTATCGACGATTCCGGCGATGGCAGTTTAGCCTTAGCCAAAGAATACGCGGAGAAATACCCTGAGCAGATAAAAGTCCATACCGAGCCTTACCGAATGGGCCAGGCCCTTTCTCGTTGGAAAGCCATTCTCGATAGCAAAGGCGACTACATCTATTTCATGGATGCCGACGACAAGCTAAGGAAGGATTGCTTATCCACTCTCGTGAAAACGATGAGAAATACCGACGCTGACTGCGTTAATTGTTCTTTCTATCAAGTCGACGAAAAGGAAAAAGAGAAAGCCTTCTCCTTCTCTTCCAGCGCAACATATAACACTAAAGAAGCCATAACCGCTTTCCTTTGGGATATCTCGTTCCGCGGGTTCCTTTGGACCAAAATGTGGAAGAGAGAAATCATTGAAAAGAAACCATTGCTCCTCCTCTCCGATCATAAGGATATGTTTGAGGATGTTGCTTTCTGTATCTCGATGCTCTCTTATTGTAAGAAGGTCGTCTGTATCAAAGACCCCCTCTACTATTACTACAAGAACGTTCCAACCAGCGCGATGAGCGTCCATCGCACCGACCGTGCAGAAAGACATCTTTGGGTATTTGCCCTCATCAGAAGCTATCTCGAAAAGAACCCAGACAAATCGCTTATCGAAGCCTTCAAAAAGACAACGTTCCGCTCTTACTTGTCGCTTCTGTTTGATTTATCGCTCGATAAGAAATACGGCGCTACCAAGACTTACTTAAAGAATGTAAAGTCCGAATGGAAAGAGGTCAAGAATCTAAAAAAGCCTCTTCTGGAAAAAGGAAGAAGCTATTGCGCATTGTTTGAAAGAGCGTGGCTCAAATAACTATTTAAGGAGGCTCTCGTAAGCCTCTTTTAATTTGCCTCCGACGATCTCAAGTGCTCTTGCCTGAACCACTTTATAGCCTTCATCAAGGATGGCTTTGTCTTCGCCATTTTTGAGTAAGGAGTCGATGGTTTTGATGAAACCTGCGTTATCTTTCTCGATATGAGCGTTCACACCGTCTTTGAGCCAAGGTTCATAAACGCCGATATTACGCACAACAAGAGGACAACGGCTGGCTAAAGCCTCTAAAACGACAATGCCCTCTGTCTCTTCCAATGACGGGAAGAATAAGCATGCGGCCTGCTGATAAGCACCATGGATGAGGTCGCCTTTGCAATATCCGGCCATGATAGCGTTAGCCGGGCGGTTCTTGACCCAGACTTTGACTTTATGGTTGGTAAGGATCTTCTGAAGAGCCCCGAACCAGATGAATTTGACATCAGGGAATGATCTAGCGACTTCAAAGAAGTCTTGGATTCCTTTTCTTTCGAATGGGAAGCCAACACCCATGACGAATTTCTCGCCTTCTTTGATGCCAAACTTCTCTCTGAAAGCCTTTTGGGCATCGAGGTTTGGAGCATACTCTTGAAGATCGATACCGTTAGAGATATCAATGACCTTTTTGACGAAACCATATCCTTCGATAAGGCCTTTGGAATACGGGGTTGGAGTTATAACAAGGTCCGCGCGCGAGTACATACGCCTAATGCGCGAATTATAAAAAGGTGCGACAAGCTGCCAAGCCTTGAAGGATTTTCTGAAATCCTCAAAGGTTGAATGACCGTGAACGATGACCGGGATGCCCTTTTTCTTGCATCTTTTTAAGACGGCACCGCTTTTGGCCCAGAGGGTATTGATATGGGCGATATCGAAATCATCCTTAGGATTAAGGGTGTATTCGATGCCTTGGCTTTGAAGAGCTCTGATTTGATGACTTAAAGCACGGCCGATGCCGCTCGTTTTGATGGCTTCTTGCCCTTCAAAATACAAAAGAACTTTCATGGATATAATTCTAAGTCTTTTTTAAATAATAAAAAAGGGCGCCCAATTAAGAGCACACGTTAAACTCAAGATAGATTATTCGCCTTTTTTGAGGTGAA
>CAMKAQ010000129.1 GCA_946410525.1 uncultured Caryophanales bacterium
GAGGAATTAGAATAGCCCCGTTAGTTATGTGCAAAGATTTTTGGTTAGAGATTAAACATATCGACAAGAACTGCGGAGCGAGATACGGAATCCTCCACACCCCCCACGGAGACGTAGAGCTTCCTATTTTCATGCCGGTTGGCACTAACGCGACCGTCAAAACCCTTTCCCCAGAGGAAATCAAATCCATGGGCGCGGGCATCATCCTCGCGAACACATACCATCTCCATCTTCGCCCAGGCGAGGATTTAGTCAAAAAGGCCGGCGGACTTCATAAGTTCATGAACTACGACGGACCAATCCTCACCGACAGCGGCGGTTTCCAGGTTTTCTCTTTGCAAGAGACCCGCAAGATCACCGAAGAAGGCGTTGAGTTCAAAAACTACCTCAATGGTGATAAAGAATTCCTTTCCCCAGAGGACGTTATCCATATCGAAGAAGACCTCGGACCAGATATCGCGATGTCATTCGACGAATGCATGCCATATCCTGTCGACCATAAGTACGCTGAAAAATCAACTTTAAGAACCCTCCGCTGGGCTGAAAGAGGACTCAAAGCCCACACAAGAGAAGACCAGGCTCTCTTTGGCATCGTCCAAGGAAGTGATTTCACTGATCTTAGGGAAATGTGCGCCAAAGAACTCGCCAAGATGCCTTTCGATGGATATTCCATCGGAGGAACATCAATCGGTGAGCCAAAAGACGTTTGCTTCCACATGGTCGCCGACAGCGTTCGTTATCTCCCACCAGAGAAACCACGTTACCTCATGGGCGTTGGCTCAATCGACTACATCCTTGGTGGTATCGAACTTGGCGTCGATATGTTCGACTGCGTCCTTCCAACCCGTATCGCTAGACATGGCGCTTTAATGACCAGCAAAGGCAGAATCAATATTCGCCGCAACGAATACAAAGAGGATTTCACCCCTCTTGATCCAGAGTGCGATTGCTATACTTGCAAGAACTACACCAAAGCCTATCTCCGTCATCTTCATATCGCTAACGAAGAGTTCGGAAAGAGGCTCAACAGCATTCATAACATCCGATTCCTCATCAAGATCGTTGAGGGAGCAAGGAAAGCCATCCAAGAGGACCGCTTCCTTGAATACAAGAAAGAGATCCTTGAGAAGTTCGGAGACGAAAGAGGCTTCTAAATGGACATCTCATTATTCGACTATAACCTTCCTGAAGAACTTATTGCCCAATCCCCGATGCAGCAGCGCGATGAATGTCGCCTCCTTGTCGTCGATAGAGAAAATAAGCGGTTTTTGCATAGGAAATTTCATGACATCATCGACTACATTGGTCCAAATGATGTCCTTGTGAGAAATAACACAAAGGTCATTCCAGCTAGACTCATCGGCACCAAAGAGGCGACCGGTGGAGCAGTGGAAGTCCTTCTTTTGAAACAGCTTGAGGGCGATGAGTGGGAGTGCCTTGTTGGCAACGCTCATAGCGTTCGTGAAGGCTCTATCTGCACCTTCGGAAACGGCGAGCTCAAATGCGTTTGTACTGCCGTCAAACCAGAAGGCTTAAGAAACATGAAGTTCCTCTATAAGGGAATCTTCTTAGAAGTCCTCGATATGCTTGGACAGATGCCTCTTCCTCCATACATTAAGCAGATGTGCGCGAACAAAGACGATTACCAAACCGTCTATGCGAAGATCCCTGGAAGCGCAGCCGCTCCAACCGCCGGATTCCATTTCACCAACGAACTCTTTGATAAAATCAAAGCTAAAGGCGCCAAAGTCATCGATGTCACTTTGAACATCGGCTTAGGAACCTTTCGCCCAGTCAAAGTCACCGACACCAAAGACCACGTCATGCATAGTGAGGTCTTTGAGATCAGCGAAGAAGCAGCAGAGGAGCTCAACAAAGCTAAAGCTGAAGGAAAGAGAATCATCGCTGTCGGCACGACTTCAGTCAGAACCTTAGAAGCCAATTTCCAGAAATACGGCAAATTCGTGGCAACAAGAGAAGCCACTTCGATATTCATCGAACCTGGCTACGAATATAAAGCGGTGGACGCTCTTATCACGAACTTCCACCTTCCTAAGAGCACCCTCGTCATGCTCGTCAGTGCTTTCATGGGAAGGAAGTTCACCCTCTCCGTCTATGAAGAAGCAGTCAAAGAAAGATATCGCTTCTTCTCCTTTGGAGACGCCATGTTCATATATGGCAAATACGACTATTCCAAAAACCTTGAGGATTAGGGATGAACATCAAGAAGCCTAACTATTACAACATCAGCCTTGAGGAGATCAAAAACCTCCATGGCGACAAGAAACCAAGGCTTCTTCTTCATGGCTGCTGCGGACCTTGTTCTTGCTGGCCTCTCCTTTTCCTTTGCCCTCACTTCGATGTGACCATCATGTTCAACAACAGCAACATCTATCCTGAGGCGGAATATAACAAAAGACTCGATGAGCTGAAAAGACTCCTTGAGTATGTCAAAAGAGATTTCGGGTTTGATGTTGGACTTGTTGTCACCCCATATGACAATGACGAATTCGATAAAGACCTCGCTCCATATAAGGACGAAAAAGAAGGTGGCCGCCGCTGCATGATCTGCTACCGCAAGAGAATGGGTGAAGCCTATGACTACGCTGAAGAGAATGGCTTTGATTATTTCACCACGGTCATGACCATCTCAAGACAGAAGAACTCCCTCATCCTCAATTCCATTGGCAAAGAATTAGAAGCTAAGCATTCCAAAACAAAATACTTCTACAGCGACTTCAAGAAAGACGATGGCATTGAAAAAGGCAAAGCCCTTAGAGACAAATACGGACTCTATCAGCAACTCTGCTGTGGGTGCAAATACACCTATGAAGAGGGCGAACGCCGTAAGCTCGAAAAGGGTTTATAAAAACTAAAAATCTGCAGCAAAACACCCTCCAATTTAAGGATTAATGACTAATTGAGGGTTTTTTATTTCTTAAGGCGAACCTTCTGTCTTTTAGGTGTGCGACCAAGATTGCACATCCGATTAACAACCAGCATCCAAGCAACGACAATAGGATAATCGGGTATTTCAGCGACGCATTGGGATCCGCGAAACCATCGCTAGCTATAAGATTTATAAACGGTATGTCATAAAGCTCTGGGAAGCCGGAATCGGTTTGCAAAGACCACATAATAAAATGAAGGACAGGCGTGTATGCTAACGAAAGGATGCCTCCAAGAACGAGATAAGCAACACCTGATGGAATGATTATTGCCAAAACCATCATCAAAGATATCATCGCAAAGAGAGATAAACCCATCTCAAGCCAGCGTTCAAAGTAAACCGCGATGGTGTTTGTCATATGCCACGCTTCCCCGTTATAGAACGCGAAAGGAACGTTTTGATAAAAGATCAATCCGAATAAGCAAAAAACGAGCATGCTGGAAAAACAAACGACCAAACAGTGAAGAACTTTCCCTAAAAGAAGATCCTTCCTTTTT
>CAMKAQ010000130.1 GCA_946410525.1 uncultured Caryophanales bacterium
GAACCGTTGCCTGGCTACCGCAAAATCATGCCGATGGTTTACTGCGGCCTTTACCCAGTTGACTCCCAAAAATATGGCGATTTGAAAGACGCTTTAGAGAAGCTCACTTTGAACGATGCCTCTCTCGTCTATGAACCAGAAAGCTCCAAGGCTTTGGGCTTTGGTTTCCGCGCCGGTTTCTTAGGCCTTCTCCATATGGACGTCATCCAGGAAAGACTTGAAAGGGAATATAACCTTAACCTCATCCTCACTGCGCCATCAGTCAAATACAGGGTCAATCTCACCAATGGTGAGGTCTTAACCATCGATAACCCAAGCGAAATGCCGGAGCCATCGAAGATTAAGACAATCGAAGAACCTTATGTCATGGCTTCGATCATGACGCCAAAAGACTATGTCGGCGCCATCATGCAGCTTTGCCAAGACAAGCGTGGCATCTACCAAGACCTTATCTATTTCGACGATACAAGAGAGACTTTGAAGTACCTTATTCCTTTAAGTGAGATCATCTTCAATTTCTTCGATCGCCTTAAGAGCGTTTCCCGGGGATACGCTTCGCTCGATTACACCCTCGATGGATTTAGACCAAGCGACCTCGCCAAGATGGATATCTACTTAAATGGCGATCCAATCGACGCTTTAAGCACAGTCGTTTATCGCAAGAGCGCTTATAGCAGGGGTCTTGCCATCGTCTCCAAACTCAAAGAAATCATCCCTAAGCAGCAATTCGAAGTCCCTCTTCAGGCTGCCATCAACGGCAAAGTCATAGCCAGAAGCGACATCAAGTCTGTCCGTAAGGACGTTCTCGCTAAATGTTATGGCGGCGATATCTCCCGTAAGAAGAAGCTTTTAGAGAAACAAAAAGAAGGCAAAAAGAGAATGAAAGCCATTGGTTCCGTCGAGGTTCCACAAGAGGCGTTCATGGCTCTTCTTTCAATCGACGAAAGCGACGAAAAGTAGCATCATACCTTTCGTATTCAATATAATTGCTACCTATTTTTAGTAGTTTTTTAGTTATCGTATTGTTTCGCATACCTCTTTTGCCTATAATATGGTCGTATGTCATCTAAATACACGTCTCTTTATACCGACGAGAAGTATCTTAACCGCCGTGAATTGTCTCGCGCTTTGAACACGACTTTCGTCGATTCCTTTTGGAAAGAGCAAGAAGAGTACAGAAAGCAGTATCGTTACCAGCTTCCTATCTATTTGATCAACAGAACTCCGCTTTATGTCACGCTCACCCCGGTGATCAGCGACAAAATCGCGATGTTTGAGAACAAGATCGATAACACTCTTAGGCTTTACCGTGGACTCGATGAGAACGCGAAGTACGAAGTCAGGAAGAACGCTTTCTTCCCATGGCTACGTGCTATTTCTGTCTATGAAGGAGTGGAAATCAGCGATATCTCGACCAGAGCGTTACTTAACGGAACCTACCGTGAAGACGTTCCAACGCATACGCCTGTCATCCATTACCTCCACACCCTCGACCATTATCTCGCCGAGGATCAAAGGCTCCTCCCACCAGACGACAATTTCTTAGCCGACGCTTTCACCTATCTTCTTGGCGTCCCGGAACTCACGAAGTTCTACCGCGAAGAAGGTCCAAGTTCCTACCGTCCGACCTCGATTATCAATGGCTATGACTATGACAAAGCCCCAGCCAGAGACATCGAAGTCATGATGGAACGTCTTTTTGAGATGTTAAAAGGAACCGATAAGCTTCTCATCAATACTCTGACTGCTTTATTCTATGTCGCCTACATTCAGCCATTCGATGACCTCAATTACCCGTTATCCATCCTTTTAGCTAAGGATGTTTATGCGGGCGGAAGCTCAGGAATCAGCGCTTTCATGCTTCCTCTTGAAGGCCTCCTTAGCGACCATGCCATCATGGAATCGATCAAAGAATGCAAGAAGGATGGCGATTTGACTTACTTCATCCTTGGATGCATGAATTCCCTCAACCGCTTGCTTGACGTTCTTAAAGATCAGATTCAGCAAGCTCGCGTCTCCCATTATAGGGAAGAGTATGACACCCTTTCCCCAGAAGAGGAGAAGAGGGCTGAGGAAATCGTCACCAAACCTAGCGCTCCTGTCGAGGAACCTCAGATTGAGGAACCGGTCGAGGAAGTTGCTGTCGAAGAACCAACTCCAGCAGTTGAAGAAGCTCCAATCGTTGAAGAAGAGCCAGTCATCGAGAAAAAAGAACCAAAGAACGCGTTAAAGCCAAGCGGATACATCACCCCAGAAGAGATGATGGAAACCTCTTCCGTTCCTGGCTATCGTTTCGGCGTGCCTGCCAACACTTTGAGTGACAAGGAAGTCAAAGAATACGTCCGCTATCTCCTTGAGACCAACCCAAGCCTCAACAGAAAGCAATCGACTTTCTTAGCCAATCATTGCACCCCAGGCCGCTATTACACGATTCAGCAATACAAATCGTTCTGCCGTTGCGCTTATGAGACAGCCCGTACTTCGATGGACCACTTGGCCAGCGAAGGATATTACGAAAAACTCCAAGTGAAGAACAAATTCGTTTACCGTCCAGCCACTAAAGGAGAAAAGAAATGAGAATCTACGCCAGCATTGAGGACTTCTTCCAGAGTCCATTATTCATAACCCTTGCTCTTGTCATTTTCTTCGGCATCATCGTTTTAGCCGTCATTCTTGTAAAGAAATACGTCAAGCCTTTCCAAAACACCGAGAAGCCAAAGAGCGACAAAGAAATCGCCGAGGAAGAAGTTAACCGTCTTGTCACTGACATCACAGACGAAGAGACCCTCCAGCAGATGAACGAAGCCGCTCGCGAGCTTGAGAAAGATAGCGACCGTCCAACCGAGCAAGAAGTTGCTGAAGAAGAAGTTGAACGCGCTACCGAAGCCGTTGAGGATGAAGCTGCCGCCGAAGCGATGCGCCGCTACGCCGAAGAGCACCCAGAAGAAGCAGCTGCCTTCCAAGACAAAGAAGACAAATAATACCTGTGGCCGATTCTTTATACGTTCACATTCCATTTTGTGCCCATATCTGCGGGTATTGTGACTTCACAAAAGTCCTTTACCAAGAAGAGTGGGCCTTTTCTTATGTAGAGAGGCTCATTGAGCAATTAGATGGTCTTGGCATCGATAAACCTCTAAAAACAGTCTATGTGGGCGGTGGAACACCTTCATCATTGCCACCAACTCTTCTAAAGAAGGTGCTACGCAAACTATCGACTTATCTCAACAAATCCGACTACGAATTCACAATCGAGGCCAACCCGGAGAATCTCGATGAGGAAAAGCTCTTGATCATGCGTGAATGTGGCGTTAATCGCCTCTCAATCGGAGTCGAAAGCTCTCATCTCAAGTTCCTTAAACTGATGGGTAGGGCTCACACTTTTGAGGAAGCGAAAGGGAAAGTGGGACTGGCCAAAAAGTGTGGTTTCACGAACATAACAGTCG
>CAMKAQ010000131.1 GCA_946410525.1 uncultured Caryophanales bacterium
AAAGAGCTAGTTGATTCTGACAAATACTTCCTTACCTACATCTCTTTAGCGGCCGAAATTGAAGGCATCCCAAGGCAAGCGGGCCTCCATGCCGCAGGTATCGTCGTCAATGACAAACCATTAGAAGAATGTCTTCCAGTCATGATGGAAGAGAATATCGGCTCCGTCGCTTGCTTAGAGAAAGATTACCTCGAAGACCAAGGCTTCCTTAAGATGGACATCCTTGGCTTAACCAACCTCACGATCATCGACCAGGTCATCGCGATGGTCAAAAAGAACGAAGGGATTGACCTCAATTACAGAGAACTCCCTTATGACGACGCGGAATCCATCAAGATCATCGCCGAGAACAAGACGATGGGTCTTTTCCAGCTTGAATCCGCGGGCATGAAGAAAGCGATCAGGGTTGTTCAACCTTCTAACTTCAACGATGTCGCTGCCCTTTTAGCGTTATTTAGACCAGGCCCAATGGATTCGATCGCCACATACGCGAGAAGAAAGCACGGCCAAGAGAAAGTTCAATATCTTGCTCCAGAGCTTAAAGGAATCCTCGAAGAGACATACGGCATCATCGTCTACCAAGAGCAGATCATGAGAATCGTCCGTGAAATGGCGGGATTCTCTTATGGCCAGGCTGACATGTTTAGACGCGCCATCTCAAAGAAAGACATGGCCAAACTCGAAGCCCAGAAAGGCTTATTCATCAAGGGCTGCTTATCTAATGGAAAGAGCCAGGCTTTGAGCGAGAAGGTTTTTGACCTTATCTTCAGGTTCGCTAACTACGGATTCAATAAGGCGCACGCCTTCTCATATGCGGTCATCACCTGTCAGATGGCCTATCTCAAGAAGCACTATCCTCGTGAATTCTACTGTGCCATCCTTGCTAGCCAAGACCCTGCCACCACTAAATTCAAAGACACATTAAGCGAAGTGAAAGCCTTAGGGCTTCATCTTGCCGTTCCTGATATCAATAGAAGCGAAGAATCTTTCGTCATTGAAGACAAAGCCATACGTTTCCCTCTTTCTTCCATCAAAGGGCTTGGAGGACAGATCGTCGGGGCCATCCTCGATGAAAGAAGGGCGAACGGTCCATATGAGGACATCTTTGACTTCGCGGCGAGAAACAAGAAGAACGGACTTAACCTCCCAACCCTTGTGAAACTGATCGATGCAGGCGCTTTAGATACCTTGTATCCAAGCAGAGCCTCTCTTAGAGCGGCTTCTTCCCCTGCCATGAATTACAGCGAACTCATGTATGGCGATGATGGCCAGCAGATCCTTCTTAACATTGGGGTTTCTAAACCTGCGATGGAAAAGAGGGAAGACGACCAGATGACCAACTTGGCCGCGGAATATGAGGCCCTCGGCATCATGGTGAGCGGTTCCCGTTTATCCTTCATCGAAGACAAATTAAAGGCCGCAAAGGTGGCTCCTTTATCAGAAATCCCTAACAAAACCGGCTCATTCTTGACCGCAGGCATCATCAAATCGGCAAGATCGATCACCACGAAGACCGGGAAGAAGATGGCCTTCATGGAACTCTATGACGACCTTAGTGAAGCTTCCTTCATCCTCTTTGATGAGGTCTTCAATCAGAACTTCCCGTTACTCAAGACTGACAACATCATCCTTGTGAGAGCCCATAAGGAAACCAGAAGATACAACAACGGCGAAGAGTCATATGTCGTCGAAGAGGTTAGCAGCGTAGGAGACTAGTTATGAAAGAAATCAAGATCATCGATGGAAATTCCCTCTTGTTCAGGGCCTACTACGCGACCGCTTACCCAGGCGCGCCTCTCATGTCGACGAAGACCGGCATTCCAACCAATGCCGTATTCGCTTTTTCGAACATGCTCGCCAAGTTCCTCTTCTCTCTCAAAGAAGGCGACAGCATCTTCATCGGTTTCGACAAAGACGGGGACACTTTCAGAAAGCAGGAGTTTGAAGCATACAAGGCCAACAGAAAACCTTGCCCTCCAGACTTAATCAAACAGTTCCCTATCTCTAGAGAGCTTTGCAAAGTCCTCAATATCGTCTGCTATGAAGAGCATGGCATTGAGGCTGACGATATCTGCGGCACCGTCGCCAAGATGGCGTCCAAAGCCGGAATGAAAGTCACTGTCTATACAAGCGACAAAGACTATCTCCAGCTTATCGACAAGAACATTTCCATTTCCTTACTACGTAAAGGATTAAGCGACATGGATTTGGTGACTGAGGCCAACATGGTCGAAAAGTTTGGCTTCTCCCCTCTTCAGATCATCGATTACAAAGGCCTTAGAGGCGACGCATCAGACAACCTTCCTGGCATCCCAGGCGTTGGTGAGATCACTGCCGTCAAACTCATCCAGGAATACGGATCCTTCGAGAAGATCATCGAGGCCGCTCCTAATATGAAGGGAAAGATCGGCCAGAAGATCATCGAAGGCGCAGAGCAAGGCAGGATGTGCTATGAGTTAGCCACCATCAAGACCGATGCCAAACTTCCATTCCAGTTATCCGACTTCGTCTATCAGGGTTATGACGCCCAAGAAGTCATGGATTTCGCCCGCAAATACGAACTAAAACAATTCCCATCAAGACTCCCAGCCAGCCAAAAGAAAGGCGAACAGACAAAGAGAGAGATTTCCTCTGAGGTTGTCTCTTCCTTCAAAGGGATTGAGCTTGGTGAGAATATCGGCGTCGCTTCAGATATCGATTTCGATGAATACCATGGAGCGGAACTTAATGGCCTTTCGCTCTCCACCAAAGAGAAGGCGTACTACATCTCAGAAGAGAACCTCATAAAAGATGAGGCCTTGAAGAAAATCCTTGAAGACGAATCAATCAAGAAGAACGTCTATGATGCGAAAGCGTCCATCTATGCATTAAAGAGAGAAGGCATTGAGCTCAAGGGCATCAAGAACGATATATTGTTGGCCGCCTACCTCTTAGACAGCTCCACTTCATCGAATCCGATGATCGTCTATGGCTCCTTTGGGGCTGCGCTTGACGATACGAAAGACGAAGTTTCTTTGCTCTCATCATCTAGACCTAACCTCACTATCCAGATGGCCTACTATTCCCTCTATCTCGAAGAGAAGATGATCAGCGGCCTCACCGAGGTTGGGGCGATTGACCTATATCGCAATATCGAACTTCCTCTTTCCATCGTTCTTAGTGACATGGAATATGAAGGCTTCCCTCTCAAGCTCGATGACCTATATTCCTATGGAAAAGAGTTCGAAAGGAAGAGAGACGCCGCGAAAGATGAGCTTACCAAATTAGCCGGAGAGCCATTCAATCCTAATTCCTCAAAGCAGGTCGCTTTCATCCTTTATGAGAAGCTTGGACTCCCTGACAGAAAGAAAGGGAGCACCGATGTCGATGCCCTTAATGATTTGCTTGGCATCCACCCAATCATCGAGAAGCTTCTTGAATACAGGAAGTAT
>CAMKAQ010000132.1 GCA_946410525.1 uncultured Caryophanales bacterium
CGTCACGTCTACGAAACCCTCATCAATCGATGCGGCTTCAACCAAAGATGAATAATTCTTTAGATATCCGAAAAACGAACGGGACAACATCTCATAATATGCGTAATCGCCAGGAAGGAATATTCCGTTAGGACAAAGCATCCTCGCTTCGCCAATAGGCATCGCCGAACGAACTCCGTACGATCTTGCTTCGTATGAACACGTTGAAACAACGCCACGAGGTCCTAAGCCGCCAACAATTACCGGTTTTCCGACATATTCTGGGTGACGGATCTGTTCAGCCGTAGCAAAGAACGCATTTAAATCAACGTGAATGATTATTTTGGCCACGTAGATATTTTATTTTATGTATTCCGTTATGTTAACTAATTTATAGAATTTGTTTGATTACTGAATCGATATCCAACCCAAATTCTTTTTCTTGTTCAGCGATTGTTGCGTGTTGGACGTAAACGTTTGGAACGGCGAATGTTTTGATCGAACCTTTGAAACCTTTTTCCATCAAAGCGGCTTTTAAGGTTTCGACGAAGCCAGCTTCGGTTCCGTATGAATCATAAACAAAGATTTTATCCATCTTTACAATTTCGTCGACATCATCGGATAAAGGCAATAATTTGATCGCCATGATCATTTCGCCTTGATAGCCATTTTCCTTTAAGGTATTTAATAATTCTCTTCCCTTAGGACCAACGGCAATCACAGCTTCGTTTGCTTTCTTTACATTTTCCAATTTAACCCACGGTTTTACCTCGAATGAGGTTCCGTCATTTTCTTTACATTTGAAAAGAGTATGCGGATATCTGATGGCAACGATTCCGTGTCCTTTTTCCATGGAATATTCGATTAAACCGCGCATTTCCTGTGTGGTCGAAGGCATATAAAGATTGGTTCCAGGAATCGATTTCAAATAGGCTTCATCATAGATGCCCATATGAGTTTCGCCATCTTTTCCGACGAGTCCGGCTCTATCGATAAGAAGAGTCATATCAACGCCCATTCTTGCGCAATCATGCAGGATTTCGTCATATGCTCTCTGCAAGAATGTCGAATAAACGCAGGCAATCGGGTGCATTCCGGCCAAATAGCTGGCGCCAGCCATCGTCAAAGCGTGTTCTTCGGCGATGCCTACGTCGATGCATCTGTCTGGATACGCCTCGAAAGCATCTTCGAGATGACTTCCTTTGATCATGCCTGGGCAAATAAGCAAGGCATCATCGTGCTTTTCCATCTGTTCTTTAACTATATCGCCAACTAAATGAGGCCATGAACAATAGCCAGGATGCTGGTTCTTTGGCTTTCCGGTCTCGATATCAAAAGGTGTTACGCCATGCCAATAGCCGGTTTTATCCGTCTCAGCTGGTTCGTAGCCTTTCCCTTTGGTCGTATAAACATGGAAAATGACAGTTTTGGTCGCGTTTTTCGCACGCTTTAAGGCTTTATCGAGCATCTTGATGTCATGCCCGTCGTACGGACCCATATAAGTGAATCCGAGGTTATCGTATAAGGTAAACGGAACCAAGAGACGCTTGATACCGTTCTTTAGGCTATAGCTGCATCTGTAAAACCAGCGGCCAACGGCGTTTCTCTCTAAAGCGTTCTTATATTTGTTTTTGAAAGAGTTGTAACCCTTAGCCGTAGAGATACGACGGAAGAAACGACCGAAGCCGCCTACCGGACGGGAAATGGACATGTCATTGTCATTGATGACGATGATCATCTTTCCGAAACGTCCTGCGATATGATTTAAAGCTTCAAAAGAAAGACCATTAACTAAGGAACCATCGCCAATTACTGGAACAATGTAATAATCCTCTTTCTTAATATCGCGAGCCACAGCAAATCCTTCTGCGGCAGAAAGCGAAGTCGAAGAATGGCCTGATTCATAACAATCGTATTCAGATTCATCCATTCGCATGAATCCTGAAATGCCTTCTTTGGAATTGAGGTTATCCAAGCTACGGCCGGTAAGGATCTTATGCGTATAGGATTGATGGGAAACATCGAGAATAAGCTTATCTTTTGGGAAATCAAAGTTACGATGCAAGGCAACAGTAAGCTCGACTACGCCTAAGTTTGAGCTGAGATGTCCACCGTATTCAGATGTTGCCCTGATGATTTCTTGTCTGATGTCTTGGCAAAGCAAAGCTAAAGACTGGCGCTTCAAACCTTTGACAACGCTTGGGTCCTTGATGGACTTTATGTCGATGTGCTCAATCTCTTTTGCCATGACTAAATAACTTGAAAACTACTAATAATTAACTAAATCGTTATTGTTTATCTTTGATAACTTGGATTTTTGTCTCTGCTTCATCTAATGACTTCTGCAGATCTTTGATTAAGGAGTTTCCTTCCTCATAAAGCTTCATAGCGTCCTCTAAGGAAAGGGTTGTGTTCTCGACTTTTTCGACGATTTCGTTTAAACGAGTTAGCTTTTCTTCGAAAGTTTGTTTCTTTTCCATAAGGTTACTCCTTGGAGGTGACTTTAGACGTTATCGTTCCATCTTTCAATACGCTTTTTAGCGTGTCACCCTCTGTTATTTGTTTTACAGACGTAACAATGTTACCTCTTTCATCCGTCGTCATGGAATAGCCACGGCTAATAACATTACGCGGATTCAACGCGTCTAATCTAGACGACAATGAACGAACTTGGTTTCTAGAGATCTCAAAGAGATGGCCTAAAGACATTTCTAAACGCTTCGACAACTGCTGAACTTCTTCCTTCGCTTTGGCGTAGTTAGAAGACGGATTCTTAAAGAATGGTCTGGCGCTAAGAGAGTTAAGTTGATCCCTTTTCTTTGAAAGGAGATTCTTCATTGCAGTGTTAAGCGCATCTTCTGCGCCAAGCAAAACGGCCCTGATCTCTTGCTGATCTGGCGTTGCAGCTTCAGCTGCCCCTGTTGGCGTACTAACCCTTAAGTCTGAGACGTAATCGATCAACGTGGTGTCTATTTCATGCCCGACCGCGGATATGCAAGGAATCGTACAAGCATATAGTTCTCTGGCCAACGTCTCGTCATTGAACGCGCTAAGGTCCTCATTTGAGCCGCCGCCGCGTGCGATGATTAAAATATCGATTTCGGTCGTTTCCGCTCTCCTGAGGGCCTTTAAGAGCTCTTTTGGGGCATCCTTGCCTTGGACGAGCGATGGAAAAACGAGAATTTCGCATAATGGCCAGCGTCTGGAGATGTTTTTGATAAGGTCAGCCTCTGCTGCGCTCTTGTCCCCTACAATCAAACCAATACTCTTTGGAAACTCTGGGATTGGTTTCTTATGTGAAATATCGAACAAACCTTCAGCCTGAAGTTTCTTCTTAAGGGCCTCGAGGGCTAACAAAGCAGCTCCTTGACCGAACTTTTCGAGTGTTTTAACGGTGAA
>CAMKAQ010000133.1 GCA_946410525.1 uncultured Caryophanales bacterium
ACTTTTCTTGCATGTGCTAGCAAAAAAGTAGTTTTTTATATAAATATAACCATCAACGATTTCCCTTACCGATTTACCGAAAAAGGAAGCGCTCGCAAAAAGAGGCTGAAAAACGGCCAAAATGTGGGGACTTTTGAAAAAATTTCACAATGTTCTTTTCAAGAAAAAGAAGTGAGTCGATAATGTTGGGCATGGAAAAAATTATCGTTCTCGATTTCGGTGGTCAATACAACCAGCTCATCGCCCGTCGCGTGAGACAGTTCAAGGTGTATTCCGAGATCTTAGCATTCAATCACGACCTCTCTGTTCTTTCTGATCCTGAAGTCAAAGGCATCATCTTCACTGGCGGACCAAACTCCGTCTATGCGGAAGGATCCCCAACCATCGACAAGAAAGTGTTTGAACTTGGCAAGCCAATCCTTGGCATCTGCTATGGCGCCCAGCTCATGGCCCATCTTCTTGGAGGAGAAGTCGGAACCGCTGAGAAAGGCGAATATGGACCTGTTGGCCTCCACATCAACAATAAGAGCGATATTTTTGAATCCGTTAAACCTGAATTAAGCGTCTTCATGAGCCACCGTGACCAAGTCAACAAACTCCCAGAAGGCTTCACCAGAACCGCTTCAACCGATACCTGTCCAAATGCCGCTTTCTCAAATGAAGCGAAGCATTTGTATGCCGTCCAGTTCCACCCAGAAGTCACCCATAGTGAGCAAGGTCTCAAGATACTTGAGAACTTTGTCCTCAATGTCTGCGGTGCCAAGCAGGAGTGGGACTCCTCTTACTTCGTTAACAAGAAGGTCAAAGAGATCCAGGCCAAAGTCGGCGACCACAAAGTCATCTGCGCCCTCTCTGGCGGCGTTGATTCCGCCGTCACGGCCGCTCTCCTTGAGAAAGCCCTTGGCGACCAAGTCATCTGCTATTTCATCGACCATGGCTTGATGCGCAAAAACGAAGGCGACGAAGTCGAAGCCGTCTTCGGCGACAAGAGCCGCTTCCAGCTCAAGTTCAACCGCCTCAACAAAGGCGACCTCTTCCTTGGCCGCTTAGCGGGCGTCACCGAACCAGAGAAAAAACGTAAAATCATTGGCAAAACCTTCATCGATTGTTTCGGTGAGGCTTTGAAGGATGTCGCCAATGGCGCATATCTTGCCCAAGGCACCATCTATCCTGACCGCGTCGAATCCGGTTTAGGAGCCAGCGCGACCATCAAGAGCCACCATAACGTCGGAGGCCTTCCAAAGGACCTTCCATTCATCGGTTTAGTCGAGCCTCTTGACGAGCTCTTCAAAGACGAGGTCCGTGAGGTCGGCTACTTCCTTGGCCTTCCAAAGACCTTAGTCGAAAGACAGCCATTCCCAGGCCCAGGCCTTGCCACGAGAATCGTTGGCGAAGTCACTCCTGACAAAGTCAGAATCGTCCAAGAAGCCGACTATATCTTCAGAGAAGAGATCGCCAAGACTGACATCAAACCTGCTCAGTACTTCGCCGCTCTCTCGAACATGAAGAGCGTTGGCGTCAAAGGCGATGAGCGTTCCTATGACTACTCCGTCGTCCTCCGTGCCGTCGACACCGATGACTTCATGACCGCCAAACCAACTAGACTCCCATATGAGCTTCTCACCCTTGTTGCCGATAGGATCGTCAATGAGGTCAGAGGCGTCAACCGCGTGCTCTTTGATTTCACGACCAAACCACCGGCGACCATCGAACTCGAATAAAGAAAAAAGGACGCAATCGCGCGTCCTTTTTATTCTAATAAAAGGTTTATCTGTCTAGGAACTTCTCGTCGTAGCGTTTTCTGGCGGCGGCGATGGTTTCTCTAGCGGCCTCGGCGTTACTATATCCTTCGACGATAGTCTCTTTGTTGTACTCAAGCTCTTTGTAGTGCTTGAAGAAGTGGGAGATCTCATCGAGAAGATGCTTTGGCAAATCCTCGAGCTCGTTGTAGCAGTTGTAGTCTGGGTCGTTCTCGCAGACGGCGATGATCTTCTCATCAACCTTTCCTCCATCGGTCATCTTTAAGGTGCCGATTGGCTTGCATCTCACAAGTGAGAGAGGGACGATTGGTTGCGTGCAAAGGACAAGGACATCAAGAGGGTCGTGATCAAGACCCCAGGTCCTTGGGATGAAACCGTAGTTCTGTGGATATTGGGTGGCCGTATAAAGGATGCGGTCAAGGATTAGGGCGCCCGATTCTTTGTCGAGCTCGTATTTGTTTTTGCTGCCAGCAGGGATTTCGACGCAGGCGAGGAAGCTCTCTGGTTTGATTCTGGCGCGTGATATTGCGTGGAGAATGTTCATGCTTTTTACCTCCGTTCACATTATAGCAATGTAAATTTTCAAAAACACATTCCCTGCTCCCTCTTCTTAAAGAAAAGCCTCAAAAAAGTCCAAAAAGTCCAAAAAGCATTTAACAAGACGGCTTTATTGGTTTAAATTACAAGAATTGGGACAGGATAATATCCAATCTTTCTATGAAAGAGAAAAAAAGAAACTGGTTATTTTCGATTAACACCAAGATCAGCGCTTTAATTTTGGCCTCTGCCCTTTGCATTGCGACCGGCATCTCAGTTTTCACATATTTCCACCTCGGCACCACCCTTGATAAATTCGCCACCGAGGAGATGAATCTTTTCTGCGCCGACAAAGGAACGGAATATGACGCGATGCTTTCTTCCGTCGAATCAAGCGTCAACTCCCTTTCTAATTTCATCGCAAGGGAAGCGGGCAGCGCTGACGATCTCAAGAACTCCCAGACTCATCGAGAATCAATCCTTTCGAGGATCGAATCCCTCCTTCTTTTCACCTGCGAGGAGATTCCTAACTCCAACGACGTCTATTTCCATTACACGATCGATATAACAGGGGAGGGCAATACTGAAGAAGGAATGTTCTACTCAAGAAACGAGAGTGGTTCCTTCAGCGAACTCCCGATCACCCAGATTCAGGAAGCCACGGATGAGGCGGACACCATCTGGTACACCACCCCTCTCGAAGAAGGCCATGCCTTATGGATGGAACCTCACTATGATGGTTCAATCAAAGACATCATGCTTTCATATGTCACCCCAGTTTACTGTGGCGATGATGTTATCGCCGTCTTAGGCATCGACATCAACTTCCACGAGTTCCTTGAGGAAATCGACCAAATCAAATACAAAACCTCTGGTTACATGTATCTCAAATCCAGCGACGGCAGGATCCATTACCACCCAGAAAGCACGAATGATGATCACCATGGCGACGAAGCCGACCTCATCATCTCAAACGAAGAGCTCATGAATTCGGAGAAGACCGAGAACA
>CAMKAQ010000134.1 GCA_946410525.1 uncultured Caryophanales bacterium
TCAAAGCCTTCAAAGAAAGCGACAATGAATACCTGACCGCTGAAATGCTCACCGCCAAAGAACTCCGTGAGCAAGCCGAAGAAGAAAGAAACTTCATGGATCAGGAAGCCATCCTCGCTGAGATGGAACGCCGTAAAGCGGAAGAGAAGCAAATCGAAGAAGAAAGAGCAGCCGCTGAAGCCAAACGCCAAGAAGAAGAGGCTCAGCGTCTTAAAGAACTCGAAGAGAAGATCAGAATCGAAACCGAGATTCGTCTTGCTAGAGAAAATGAACTCCTCAAAGAAGCAAGAGAAAGAATCCTCGCGATGGCCAAAGAGGACGCTCCTCTTGATGAGTCAATCGCCGATGAGCTCGCCAAAACTAGACCTGCCCCAATCGTCGAGGGACCAGAGCCACTCGCTGAAGAATTACAAGAACCAGAGGAACCATCCGAAGAAGTTGCAGGGGAGTCAGTCCCAGAAGAGACCGTCTCCGAAGAGGTTCTCACCGATGGACCAACCTTCACCGTCCCAGTCGAGCAATACAATGCCGACAAAGAACAGTTAGAGGCCCTCCAGAAAGAAAACGAGTCTCAAGCCAAACGAATCGCTGAGCTTGAAGAAAGACTCGCCGAAGAAGAAAGAAAGGGAGCCCGCCTTGCCGAAATCGAAAAAGAGAAACGCTCCGAAGAAGAAAGAGGAAAGACAGTGACCATCATCGCCCCAAGCAAAAAAATCGAGAAGATCACGCCTACCGTCGTCCGCGTCCGTAGGGATTATTCGAAGTACGCCCTCGATATCGGCGGAATCAAGACCGACCCATTCGGACATATCACCTTCGTTGGCAATCCTCACGCCGAACAAAAGAAAGCTGCTTCCCAGAAGTTCATCAAGGTGAAGAAAGACGCCAAAGAAGAAAAACCAGAGAGCAAAGAGAAAGTTTTCCGCATCAAGAAAGCCAAATAGTTAGATGGAAGAGCAAAAGAAGAAGAAAAAAATCGCCTCGAAGATCGTGGACATCATCCTCGGTGCCCTCATCGTTTTGATTTTGGGACTTCAGATCGATATGTTCATCACGAAGAACAACAACTATGGCATCCCATCTCTTTTCGGCTATAGCTTCATGGAAGTCCTCACCGACTCAATGGAAGGGAAGAACCCTGATTCCTTTGACGCGGGTGAAGGGGTCGTCATTCAGAAGAAAGACGTCAATGATGTCAAAGCGGGCGAGATCATCGCCTTCTATAGCGACACGATCGGATATTGTGTCTCCCACCGTGTCATCGAAATCGTGGAATCCCCAGCAAAAGCAGGGGAAAAAGGCTCTTTCGAAGTCTCTCCAGCCTTCGAATATAGCATCGATAGCGGAGTCACATGGCTCACTGGGGGAGACACCGTCCTTCTTGAAGAAGGCAAATCCTTCCAGACCCGTTCAAAGGAAGATAAAGAGCACACCCTCACCCATATCATCCCTAACTGGAGCGGCAAATCCGAGATGACTTTCTACACCTGTGGCGACAACCTCAACGCCGAATGGTACACCAAGGTCACCGGCAAAGCCGTTGAATCAACATATAGAGACACTGTCCAATCGAAGTATTACATTGGCAACGTCATCTCACATAGCCACTTCTTCGGAGGCGTCCTCCATACCGTCCAAAGCGTCTGGTTCGTCCCAGTTGCCATCCTTGTCCCAATCCTTATCATCGGAGGCATGACGGTCGTTGATTTCATCAAGGGATACCGCGAAGAGAAGAAGAAAGAAGAGGATGAAATGAACGCGGAAATGCTTGCCGCTGGCATCGATCCTAGTGACGAGAAAGCCGTCCTCATCTTCAAAGAGAAATACCAGATGAGAAAAGAAATCGAGAAAGAGATGGAAGCCATGAAGCAAGAGCAGAAGGCCCTCTTCCTCGAAGAATTCAAGAAAGCCAAAGAAGAACTCGCCAAATCCGAGGAATTCGAAAGGATCAAAGCCGAAGAAAAAGCCAAGATCATGGCGGAGCTTAAGGAGGCTGAAAGCAAATGAAGCGTTTACTTAACCTTTTAGCCGCCCGTTTCCCTTTCAAAGTCCACCAGAGGAACATGTACATCATCTGTGGCGTCCTCGCTTTCAACTCGGTTGCCAGCTGCGTTCTTTTCGCCATCCTTCTTGGCGGCTTCAATAAGCCAGGCATCATCATCGGCTTATTGGTTGCCTTCCTCGTTGACCTTGTCCTCATCGGCGCTGCGCTTCTCTACCAAGATGTCCTTTCAACCTCAAGAATCGACCGTGACAGCGCTATGGACAACTTCACCGAAGAGATCTACGTCTATAACGAACAAGCCATGAGGCTCACTTACCGTCACATGATGAGAAAGAGGAGAAGCGAAGGCCTTCTTGCCGTCCTTGAGGTCAAAGACCTTGCCAAACTCCGTAACATCTATGGCCAAAAAGGCCCAAGCATCATCAACGATTCCATCTTCAAAGCCATCCATGACGGAGTGGGCCAAGACGATAAGAACTACGCCTATGGCTTCTCACCGATGAAAGGCTGGTTCCTTTTCAAGAAGGGTGGAGTGGAATCCGAATACATGGAGGAACTCAAAGACATCTTCGAAAGAGTCAACCGCCTCTTAGAGGAAGACGCCACGATGCCTGACATCACCATCCTCTGTGGCGTTTATCACGCCCACAAGGGAGATGCCTTCGAAGACGCCTATAACAAAGCCTCGACAGCCGCTTCCTTCAACCTCTCATCCCGTATCTCTAGCGACGTCATCGTCTATAGTGAGGAATTCATGATGGATAGCGAAGGTGAGAAATCGCTTTCTAGTGAACTAGGTAACGCCCTCAACGAAGAACAGCTCCAGATCTTCTATCAGCCAAAGTTCGACCTTCACGATAACTATTTCTTCGGCGCGGAAGCCCTTGTCAGATGGAACCACCCATCCCGTGGTTTATTACCTCCATCACTCTTCATCCCATTCGCTGAGCAATCCGGCCGTATCATCGAAGTCGATAAGTACGTCTTTGAGCAGGTCTGCAAGAACATGAAGAAGTGGAAGGCCGAAGGAAAACGTATCCCTAAGGTTTCCATCAACCTTTCAAGAAAGACCGCTTTAGCCCCAGACATCCTTTCCTTCTACAAAGAAGCGATGGAAAGATACGAAATCGATCCTAAGTGGATTGAGATTGAGTTGACTGAGTCGATGGCCGCCCAAGACGCCGTCTTCGTCTCCGCGATGATTAGGAAAATCAAAGCCATGGACCTTGATACTTCCATCGATGACTTCGGTATGGGTTATTCCGCTTTCTCGTCA
>CAMKAQ010000135.1 GCA_946410525.1 uncultured Caryophanales bacterium
AGTCCCAACTGGTTCTACCACCATCCTTGTCGCCGTCGTCAAAGCCGAAGAGCTCGACGCCGCCAAGATCAACGAAGTCATGAAGGCCGCCGCCAAAGACAACGCTTCCTTCGGTTACACCGAGGAACAGCTCGTCTCCGGTGACATCATCGGCATGACCTACGGTTCCCTCTTTGATGCCACCCAGACCATGGTCATCAAACTCGCAGAAGGTCTCTATCAGGTCCAGGTCGTCTCCTGGTATGACAACGAGAACTCCTACACCTCTCAGATGGTCCGTACCATCAAGTACTTCGCCGAACTCAAATAAGTTCATCAAAGTCTTGAACTAAGCCACACCTAGCCGTGTGGCTTTTTTAATGGAGAATGAGCATGCTTCCCTTCTTTTCCATGACAATTCCATATTTATGGAAAATTTTACTGGAAGTGCTATCATTTAACCGCAAGGAGCAAAGGAAACATTTATGCTTACTGTTAAAGACTTAAAGGACCTCAAAGGCAAACGCGTCTATGTCCGCGTTGACTTCAACGTCCCACAAACCAACGGTGTCATCCGTGATACCAACCGCATCAAAGCCGCTCTCCCAACCATCCAAGAGCTGCTCTCCAAAGGTGCTCGCGTCATTCTTATGTCCCACCTTGGAAAGATCAAATGGAAAGAACCAGATCCAGAGAAGATCGAGGCCATGAAGAAGGCCAACGATATGGCTCCAGTCGCCAAAGCTCTCGCTGAGCTTCTCCCAGGCGTCAAGGTCAGCTTCTGTGCCGCTACCCGTGGCGAAGAGCTCACCAAAGCCGTTGCCGCCCTCAATGATGGCGAAATCCTTCTTGGTCAGAACACCCGTTACGAAAAGGGTGAAGAGAAGAACGATCCAGAGCTTGCTCAGATCTGGGCCAGCTTAGCTGACGTCTTCGTCATGGATGCCTTTGGCAGCGCCCACCGTGCCCATGCCTCAACCGTCGGCGTCCCATCCATCCTCAAAGCCGAAGGAAAACCAGTCGCCCTTGGTTACCTTATGATCAAGGAAGTCGAGAACCTCACCCGTTGCGTCGAGGTCAAAGACGAAGATAGACCATACGTCGCCGTTCTTGGCGGACTTAAGGTCAGCGACAAGATCAAAGTCATCGATACCCTTCTCAATAAATGCGACTACATCATCATCGGTGGTGCTATGGCCTATACCTTCCGCAAAGCCCGCGGCGAGGAAATCGGCAAATCCTTCCTCGATGCTGACTCCCTTGATTACGCCAAGGCTTGCTTAGAGAAAGCTAAAGGCAAGATCATCCTCCCAGTCGACGCCGTCGCTACCGACAGCTTCGAAGAGAAGGAAGGTCGCAAAGTCGAAATCGTCAAAGAGATCCCAGCCGATATGGAAGGCTGCGATATCGGTCCAGAGAGCTGCAAGCTCTTCGCTGACGTCATCAGCAAGGCCAAGATGGTCTTCTGGAATGGCCCAATGGGCGTCTTCGAACAGAAAGACTTCCAGGCTGGCACAATCGCCGTCTGCGAAGCCATCAAAGACCTTGAAGGCAAAGCCTTCTCCGTCATCGGCGGTGGCGACAGCGCTTCCGCTGCCAAACAGCTTGGCTACAAGCAGAACTTCTCACACGTCTCCACTGGCGGCGGTGCTTCCCTCGAGATGATCGAGAACGATGGCCACCTCCCAGGCGTCGACGTCCTCAAATAATCAAAACCATGCGCAAGAAATTACTTCTCGGCAACTGGAAGATGAACAAGACCCCATCCGAGGCCAAGGCCTTCGCTTTAGCCGCGAGTGAGATGGTCGACTATGCCGTTGCCCATAACATCGAAGTCGGTGTTGCCCCAACCTTCGTGAGCCTTGCTGCCGTGAAGGAAAACATCAACCCAAAGTGCATCGTTGCCGCTCAGAACGTCAATGAGCACGACCATGGTGCTTTCACTGGCGAAGTCTCAATCGCCATGCTCAAAGAAGTCGGAATCGACTGGGTCATTCTCGGCCACTCCGAAAGACGTGAGTATAACGGTGAGACCTCTCCTGTCTGCAACCTCAAGATCAAGGCCCTTCTTGCCGCCGATATGACTCCTGTCTATTGCTGCGGCGAATCCCTTGATACCTTTGAGAAAGGTCAGACCAAGGAATGGGTTTCCAAGCAAATCCGTGAGGGTTTTGCAGGGCTTTCTGCCGAAGATGCGAAGAAAGTCGTCATTGCCTATGAGCCAATCTGGGCGATCGGAACCGGCAAGAGCGCATCCAAAGAGACCGCTGAGGATACCATCAGCTTCATCAGAGGCGTTCTCCGTGAGCTTTATGGCGAGACCGCTGAGGAGATCAGAATCCTTTATGGCGGCAGCGTCAAACCAGCCAACGTCGCCGAATACATGAGCGAGCCAGATATCGATGGCGCCCTCGTCGGCGGAGCTTCCTTAGAGCCAGACTCCTTCAAGGGTCTTATCGAAGGCATGCTTAAGTAATAACCAACCCGGTTATCCAAGAGGTCACTTCGTGTGGCCTCTTTTTTGTGCGCCTTGTTTGTTATGGGTGGCTTCTATGCCTTATACTAAAAGCAACGAAAGAAAATAAAGGAGAACCTATATGGTCAAATTTCTTATTTGTCGACATTGCGGCAATATCGTGGCCCTCGTCAAGAATGGCGGCGGTGAGATTATGTGCTGCGGCGAGCCTATGAGCGAGCTCATCGCCAAGAGCCCAGCCACCGAAGGAACCGAGAAACACCTCCCGGTCGTTGAGATCAAAGGGGGAGAGGTTCTCGTCAAAGTCGGAAGCGTCCCTCACCCAATGGTGGAAGACCACTGGATCGAGTGGGTCTATCTCTACACAGACAAAGGTGGACAAAGACGTCGTTTCAACCCAGGAGAAGCTCCTGAGGCAACCTTCCACATCGAGAAGGGCGAAAAGGTTCTTGAGGTTTATGCATATTGCAACAAGCATGGCCTCTGGAAGACCGTTTTATAAGTTCAACTTATAACGAATAGCAGGCTAGGGGAGACCCCAGTCTGCTTTTTCTTTTGCTTAGACACAAAAAATTTTATCGATTTCCGATCACTTTTTCGGTGAGGAAGCGAACCAAAGACAAAATAAGAAAGTTTCGCAATCAAATCAGATTGCGAAAAAATACATACATTAGTAGTTATTAAGTAATTGGAAATACTACCTATATAAGGACGGTCAAAAAATAATTTTTTCTTTTTGATTAACGCCAAAAAAGCAGGGGACTATACGTCATAAACTCTATGTAAGTAATAGGAGAATAAGGATTTGCGCGCGCGTACATGAG
>CAMKAQ010000136.1 GCA_946410525.1 uncultured Caryophanales bacterium
GGTCTCCACGCTGCCCAGGGGCTCCAGCCCCTCCACCCACTCGTCCTTGAAGTCGTTTTTGATGTGGGCGAAGTTGACGAGTTTGCCAGAACGGTGAAGATGCTTCTCAAAGCCAACGAAAGTGCCGCTTACGGTTGAGTGGATAGGTTGGTTGAAGAAAGGGCCATAACGCATGCCGATCAGCTGATAGAGCTTGACGTGGTCCCCTTCTTTGATCGAGAGTTCCGCTTTCGGGCATCTGGCGTTTTCCATGGCGATGAAAATGTCTTCCGGCTCGCCGATGTCGACGGTCGGAAGGATTTCCAAAAGATTCCTGGTGTTCGCGATGTATTTTGTTTTGGCGATCATTGTTTATATCCAGCATATGCTGGTTTGATTAATGTTCCCTTGTATTGTAGCGTATCGGTAAAAAAGTATCACCCCCTCAGAATCAATAAAAAAGTAACGATTTGTTACTTTTGACAAAGAAATTCTCAAAAAAGAGGATTTTGGCGAAAAAATAACGAAACGCCTCTATATATAAAGTGAGGAGGCATTATCAAAATGAACGTTGCTGAAAACAAAGCAAGAGCATCTAATGGATGTATAACAGACTTGCTACCAAAACCACTCTCTAGTAAGATATGGTTGTCTATGAAAGAAATGACCAAGTATGACGCCATACAGACTATCCTTGAAAGAAATGGCGGTTACGTCACGAGAGACGACATCAATAAAAACGACATACCGTCTGCCATGCTTTATGAATTCGTGAATAAACACGGGCTCATCAAACACGCGACTGGTTTTTATGCAAAAGCCGATTGGATCAAAGATGATTACCTTGTCTTTCAGTATCTATATCCAAAACTGGTCTATTCTTTCTACGGGGCCCAATACCTTAACGAACTAGGCGATTTCCTTCCTCCATTCCTCGAAGTGACCGCTCCAAAGAACTATCGCCCCTTCCCTCTACCACGTGAAGGCGTGGTCCTTCATACAGACACAAAGGATTCGACTTATTCCCTTGGCATAACCGAGGTTGAAACCATGTTTGGAAATAAAGTCAGGGTTTATGACAAAGAGAAGACGGTATGCGACTTCATCAAAAACCGCAGCAAAATCGACTCGGAATCATTCGTTAAATGCCTTCACTATTACAAAAAGAGACGCGATAAAAACATCAGCCGACTGATGGAATACGCAAGGATCATGAAAATCGAGAAAGAAGTGTTTTCCCTCATGGAGGTCATCCTTAATGAGGATTAACAAGGATTCGCTTCAAGCCAGGGTCAAGAATCTGGCCAATAAGAAAAAAGTTCCTTCCAACACCATCCTCCAAGACTACTTCTTCGACGCTTTCCTAAGAAGGCTATCAAAATCCAAATACATCAAAAACTTCGTTTTCAAAGGCGGGTTTTTGCTTTCAACAGACCTCGGCATCGACTTCAGATCCACAATGGATATCGACTTCTTGTTGCGGAACCTGGCTTTCGAGAAAGAAAGCATCAAAAACATTTTCAAAGAGATAAAAGACATCGATGCAGATGACAACGTCACTTTTGATTTTAGGGAGATAACCAAAATAAGGGAAGAAGACGTATATGGGGGATATAACGTTTCTTTGTTAGGTAAACTCGAAAACATCAAGGTCCCTGTAAGTATCGACGTTGCAACAGGCGATCCAATCACCCCTTCTTCCATCACTTATAGGTATAAATGCCTGTTTGATGATTCGTTCATTGAATTCCCCTCATACAACTTCGAAACGATCGTCGCAGAAAAATTGCAGACAATCTTATATCGAGGGACCGCTAATAGCAGGAGCAAAGACTATTACGACATCTATATCATCAATAAGCTTAGGATTGACGACATCAATCCAAATCACCTAAGAGCGGCTTTCAACAACACTTGCGAGCATAGAGGCACGACTTTTACGAAGGAAGAGGTTTTAGAAATCGTTCAAACAATAGAAACAAGCAAAACCATTCAAGATAGATGGGCAAGGTATACCGAGAAGAACGCTTTTGCGTCAAAAATACCGTTCTCAGAAATCGCTGAAGCCCTCAGGTTTTTCGTGAATATGGTTGTTTAACGACATGATAAGAAAGACACTAGACGGCATCTATGAAATTTGTCTACTCTAAACCATTGTATTTGAGTGCAAACCGCATCAAATCGTAAGGTAGCGTTTTGATTAAGGTTAATATCTGAATCCTAATCGCTTGATTCTTGCCAAAAACAAAAAGCCCCCTGCTACATAGACGAAGGGGCTGTTTTAAGGAGGTTTTGCTAGGGATTTTAGGCTATAGAGGATGAATTGATAACGTTTAAGAGGGCTTCGCTATCATAGAAGTTCTCGTAAGCAAAATCGATATCTGGCTCAATGCCGTGCTCAATCGAGATGAAATCCTTATCGCCGTTTTCTTTTTCCTCGACGTGTCTCATCGTGTAGGTTGAGCTGATGGTGATGCCTGTGCCATCGGCCAAGACGAGGGAGAGGATGCTACAGGTTCCACCGCCGGACTTCTTTCCGATGATCTTCCCTAGATTCATGTCCTTGAAGGTGCTGCTCATGAGGTTAGCGGCGCTGAAAGTGTTTATGCCGGTGAGGAGATACCAATCATAGTTGTCATATGAGTCATGGTCCTCAAAGTCACCATCGCCATCGATGTCGACGACATAACTATCGGTGACGAATTCGTTATCTAATGTGTCATAAGTGGATAAAGGGATCTTCTCATCGGTCATGAAGCCAGCGACTTTTTCCATGGCCGCTAAAGAGCCACCGCCATTGAGGCTAAGATCAAGAACGACCTTATTGATTCCAGGGTGATTCTCAATCTGATTCATGCAGAAATGCATGTAATGATATGAGTCATACTTCCATGCGTCTTCTTTCACGTTGCCATCTTTGTCATAGATCTCAGAGATCATGCCTACATCGAAAGAATCGAGGGTGATGATGGCCATATCACCTTCGAACCTGACTTCTTCGGTGTTGGTGATAACGGATCCTCTTAATTCCTTCTGAACGTCTCTTCTTTCATGAAACTCACTATAGAAATCACCGAAGTCATCTCTAGTGACTTTCGCTAAGTTAGGATCGCAATAGTAGGATGGGAGATCGAGTCTCGTATGGAGCTCGTCTAATTGCTTATAGACGATATCCTTGTATGCGGCGTAGTTCTCCGATGAATCAGTCGAATGCAGTTTATCGAGAGTGGCCTTATCAAGATAATCAGCAAAATGCTCATAGCCCTTCTCTTCTTTTAGGCCG
>CAMKAQ010000137.1 GCA_946410525.1 uncultured Caryophanales bacterium
TGCTCCAGGAAGCTACATCATGGGCAACACCGTTATCGGTGAGGAATCCGTGATCGGCCCAAGCGTCATCATTAAAGATGCCAAGATTGGCAACAACGCCAAAGTCGTCTTAAGCAACGTTGTCGGTGCTGAAGTAAAAGACGGTGAAGTCGTTGGCCCATTCGCTAACATCAAATAAGCCAAAAATAACAAGTTTTGCCTCCGGAAACGGAGGCTTTTCTTTATCAAAAACAAGCGTTACAATGTATATACAAAAGCGTTACACGAGATTTTAACGAAAATGCCGAAGACAACTTTGAATTTAAGAATAGATAGCAATATCAAAAAACAAGCTGAAAAGGTTGTTGATGAATTAGGCATCTCTATGTCTGCCGCCATCATCCTTTATCTCAAGGCGATAGTCCGTGAAAACGGCATTCCTTTTGATATGAAAGTTAGGAAGCCAGAACCGGTGGAAGCGCCTAAAGCCAAAGCCAAAAAGAAAGCCAAGCCAGTTCTCGATGACGATGAGTTTGAGCTTCCTGGCAGCGATTCTATCCGTGCGGCTATTGATAAACTCTGATTCGCTTAAAAAGCACCTCTAGAAACACCCCAAATTCAACGATTTCCATTAGGCCTCGCAAATTATCCGAGGCTTTTTTCTTTTGCGCGCGTACGTGCCATTTAACGCATAAAAAAAGCAGGCGGTATTTCACGCCTGCGATTTTGTCGTTTAGAGACGATTATTTCTTGCTGTGGGTGATGTTGGCCTGAGCAGCAGCAAGTCTAGCAAGTGGGACACGGAATGGTGAGCAGCTGACATAGTCGAGACCGACTTCATCATAGAACATGATGGAAGCTGGATCGCCACCGGTTTCACCGCAGACACCGAGCAAGAGCTCTGGGCGGGTAGCACGGCCACGTTCAACAGCAATCTTAACGAGTTCGCCGACACCGTTGACATCGATGGTCTGGAATGGGTCGAATTCGTAGATCTTGCGGTTGTAGTAGAATGGCAAGAACTGACCGGCATCATCACGGGAGAAGCCCATGGTGAGCTGGGTTAAATCGTTGGTTCCGAAGGAGAAGAACTCTGCCTCTTTGGCAAGGTCCCCGGCGCGGAGGGCGCCCCTTGGGATTTCGATCATGGTACCAACGTGGTAGATAAGTTTGGTGTTGGCTTTAGCCATTTCTTCTTCAACGGCTTTGACAACAACGCTCTTGGCCCAGGCGTACTCTTTGAGTTCGCCAGCGAGAGGGATCATGATTTCTGGTTCGACAGCGTGGCCAAGTTCCTTGCTGGCCTTGATGGCAGCCTGGACGATGGCGCGGGCGAGCATAGCGTAGATCTCTGGGTAAGCAACGCAGAGACGGACACCACGGAAGCCCATCATTGGGTTGGCCTGGTGGAGCTGTTCGATTCTCTCTTTGACCTTCTTCTCGGTGACACCAAGCTTTTCGGCGATGTCTTTGATGTTGGCTTCGTCGTTAGCTTCTGGTAAGAACTCGTGAAGTGGCGGGTCAAGTAAACGGATGTTAACGTTGGAATCTGGGTTGGCAAGGTACATCTGATAGAAGTCGTCAGCAATGAATGGACGGATTCTCTCAAGAGCGGCCTCACGCTGCTCAGCGGTATCGGAAAGAATCATGGATCTCATGTTGAGGATTCTTTCTGGAGCGAAGAACATACGCTCAGTTCTGCAAAGACCAATGCCTTCGGCACCGAACTTGAGGGCGTTCTGGGCATCTTCTGGGGTGTTGCAGTTGGCACGGACCTTTAAGCGACGATATTTGTCGGCCCAAGCCATTAAGCGACCGAAGTCGCCACCGAGGTTGGCTGGAACCATCTTGATTTCGCCTTCGTAGACGAGACCAGTGGAACCGTTGACGGAAAGGATGTCACCTTCTTTGAAGACGCGGTCGCCAACTTTGACGATCTTGGCTTCTTCGTCAACAACGATTTCGGTAGCGCCGGCGACGCAGCACTTACCCATGGAACGGGCAACGACTGCGGCGTGGGAGGTCATACCTCCACGGGCGGTAAGGATAGCTTCGGAGTTGACCATACCGATGATGTCTTCTGGGGAAGTTTCGGCACGGACAAGAACAACCTTCTTGCCAGCATCGTGCTGGGCTTTGCATTCTTCAGCGGTGAAGACGATGGCACCAGTGCCAGCGCCTGGGGAAGCTGGAAGACCGTGGATAACGGCATCATGCTTCTTGAGGTCGGCTTCGTCGAAGGTTGGGTGGAGTAAGTCGTTGAGCTGTTTTGGCTCGACGCGGAGAACGGCTTCTTTCTCGTCGATGAGACCTTCATCAACTAAATCGCAAGCGATCTTGAGAGCGGCTCTAGCGGTTCTCTTGCCGTTACGGGCCTGGAGGAAGAAGAGCTTGCCTTTCTCGATGGTGTATTCCATATCCTGCATATCGCGGAAGTAGTTTTCCATGCGTTCAATGGTGGCCATGAATTCTTTGTAAACTTCTGGCATTCTCTTCTCGAGCTCGTCGATGTGAAGAGGAGTGCGGACACCAGCGACGACGTCTTCGCCCTGGGCGTTTGGTAAGAATTCAGCGTAGATTTTCTTTTCGCCGGTAGATGGGGAACGGGAGAAAGCAACACCAGTGCCGCTATCTTCGCCCATGTTACCGAAGACCATGCTCTGAACGTTGACGGCGGTGCCCCATTCATATGGGATGCCGTTCATCTGACGGTAGATGTTAGCACGTTCGTTGTCCCAGCTACGGAAGACGGCAGCAACGGCCTCTTTGAGCTGAACGTATGGATCGGTTGGGAATTCTTCGCCGAAGACGGATTTGTAGTACTCTTTGTACTTAGCGACTAAACCTTTGAGCTGCTCGGCGGTGACTTCAGTGTCAAGCTTATAGCCATTTTCTTCTTTAAGCTTGTCGAGCATCTTGTCCATTTCGGTCCTTGGGTGGCCTTTGGCGATGTTGGTGAACATCAAGATGAAGCGGCGGTAGCTATCGTAAGCGAAACGCTCATTGCCGGTAGCTTTGACCATGGCCTCAACGGTGTCATCGTTTAAGCCCAAGTTAAGAATGGTATCCATCATGCCTGGCATTGAGGTACGAGCGCCAGAACGAACTGAAACGAGTAACGGCATTCCTTTGCCGCCGAACTCTTTTCCGGTGAGTTTTTCAACATCGTGGAGATGGGCCACGACGTCGTTCCACACGAAATCAGGAATTTGTTTTCCGGATTGGTAGTAGAGGTTGCAAGCTTCGGTCGAGATTGTGAAACCGGCTGGGATGTTGACG
>CAMKAQ010000138.1 GCA_946410525.1 uncultured Caryophanales bacterium
CGGCGTTACCCGTGAGCGTATCCGTCAGATCGAAGCCAAAGCCATCAGAAAGCTCCGCCATCCAACTAGAGCCAAGAGACTTGGCGATTATCAGGACGCTTATTACCCAGAGGGACCAGACACCCACTCCAAGGGCAATAAATAGTCTTTATCGAAAATAATACGATGAAAAAGCTTTCTAACAGGTTGCTCAAACTTGCGGAATACGTTGTTCCAGGTTCTTTCGTCGCAGATATCGGAAGCGACCATTGTCTGCTTCCGATTTTCTTATGTCAGGAAGGCTTGGTAACCGGAGCTTTTGCGGTCGATAACAAAAAAGGTCCTTATAGCCGAATGGTGGAAGCGATTGAGGAAGCAGGGCTAGAAGATAAGATCTCTCATTCATTGAGTGACGGTATCGAAAAGCTTGACCCTCGTTGCGACACCGTAGTTTTGGCTGGCATGGGCGGACGTCTTATTTCAGAAATTTTGACTAGCCATAAAGAAAGATTGGAGAACGTCAAATATATCTTGGTTGATGCCCATACAGACCTTGAATTTGTCTATGATGCTCTAGCTTCATTGGGCTATGAGATCGAAATGAGCGAGTTTCTCATAGATAAAGATAAACCGTATGACATAATGCGGTGGAGGAAGGCTGCTACAAAGCCATCCTACACGAGCTTTGAAAAGAAGTATGGATACTTTAACGTCAGGCAGCCAAACAAAGCTTGGAGAGACTATTATTCTAGGCAAATAGAGGTGAGTGAGAACATCAAAAAGGTTCTTCCTAAGGATTCAGGCAAAATCCAGGAATTGGAAGCCCAAATCAGCGAGATAAAAAACATATTAAAAATAGGCGATTGATACTTCATTCGCCTATTTTGATAGTTTCATTACATTTGTCTAAATAGATAAGTAGTAGTGCTTAATGAAAATTCTTTCAAACTACTAATACACAACTATGTTAAAACTAATGCTTTTCTAAACGACTGGAATGATTTTTCACTGAAATTAGACCTTTTCGAGGTAGGCTTTAACTTCCTCGAATTCTCTTAATCCAGTCGAAGCTCCGCTAATCAAAGCGGCGTGTTTTGATTTCTTAAGGAAAAACTTTTTAAGGTCCTCGACATCAAGGCACCTGAGCACGACGGCCTTTGGATATTTGGCTGTAGCAAGGTCATAGAGCTTCATGGTGTTGTTGCTGGTCTTGGAACCCATCACTATATAAAGATCTATATCGTTTGGAGCAGTGCAAATGGCACTTTGTCGTTTGTCTGTAGCATCGCAAACCCTTGCAGCGACATTGATTTCAGGGAAATGGTCTTTAAGTAAGGAAACTGACTCTTTCATCTCTTCAGTTCCCATGGTTGTTTGGGAGACTAAAAGTGGATTTTTGACGCTTATTTGAGCAAAATCGAAGGATTTTTGAGGTTCATAGAGGAAAATTTTGGATTCGTCGATCTTAAGAGTACCTTCAGTTTCGGCGTGACCGGCTTGTCCGATGTAGATGACCTCACCGCCTTCCATAATCCTTTTCTTAATCAGAGTGGAATTGGCTCTTACGAAAGGACAGGTCGCATCATATCTAATTAATCCTTTAGCTATTGCTTTCTCATCGAGGTGAGGGTCGTGGCCATGAGCAGAAAATACGATAATATCGCCCTTTTTAAGCGTGTCAATCCATTCAGAAAGGCTCTTTTTTCGTTCATTTAAAATGATGAAACCGTCTTTCTCGAGGTCGCCAATAACCTTCTCGTTGTGAACAAGGTTCCCAAAAATATAAATAGGCTGGTTCGGGTGTTCTTTCTTGGCTTTGTAAGCATGATCAAGAGCTCTTTGGACTCCTGCGCAGAAGCCGTGGGGATTTATCACTGTGACCTTCATGGCTTTAATTATCACTCGTTGATGATGCGAATAAAAGGAACTTCCTCTATAATAAACTCATTATGAGTTTCAAATCGTTTAACCTCTCACAACAATTAACAAACGCCTTAGCCAAACTAGGCTATATAGATCCATCTCCAGTTCAGAAGGCTATTATCCCAAAGGCCCTCCGTGGAATTTCTTTGCTTGCTCAAAGTGAAACCGGCAGTGGAAAGACCCACGCTTTCCTCATTCCTCTTCTCGAAAAGATCGATATGAACCTCAATAGGCCGCAAGCCATCGTTATTTCTCCAACCAGAGAATTAGCTAGGCAGACCTATGAATTTGCTTTTGAGTTCACTCGGTTCTTCCCAAAATTCAAAGTCCGTCTTTATTCTTCAGAGAGCGATGTTAGCGATAACGTCGAGGGAAAGAGCGTCCCTCCTCAGCTTATCATCGGAACCCCGGGAAGACTCAAAGACCTCCTTATCACCAAACACATCTTCTTCTTAGGCAACATCAAACGCGTTGTCCTTGATGAAGCTGACATGCTTTTAGACATGGGATTCTTCGGCGATATCGAAGATATCTTCGCTAACTTAGAAGAACCACAGACGATGGTTTTCTCTGCAACCTTGAAACAGAACCTCAAGGACGAGCTTCTTAAATTTGTGAGAAGCGACTTCCAGTTCGAGAACGACAATGTCCAGACCGCATCGACTGTTAAGCACCATCTCATCGATATCAAACACATCGGTGAAAGCGCTGCTTTGCTTACCTTCTTAAAAATCAGAAAGCCGTATTTAGCGATCATCTTCGCTTCAACCGTCGACAAGGTCAACCAAATCAACAAGTCTCTGAAAGAGAACGGGTTTGAAACCATTTATTTCACCGGCTCCTTGGACGATCGTTCAAGGAAGAAAGCTCTCCGTCAGATCAAGAGCAACAAGTACAGCATCATTGTCGCTAGCGACATCCTTTCCCGTGGTTTAGATATTCCTGATGTCAGCGACGTCATCTCCGTCGATCTTCCAAACGATTTAGAGTTCTACCATCACCGAGCAGGTCGTACGGGAAGATTCGGAAAGACCGGTGATTCCTGGGTTTTCTTTAATGCCGACACCACCAGCGGACCAATCGCACTTCAGAAAGAAGGCGTTAAGTTTGATTACTTCTCCTTAAAGGGAAGCGAGCTTAAGACCGAGACCCTTGGCCCAAGCGAAAAACGCAAAATGACCAAGAAGAAAGAACTTCCTGAGGCCGAGATGAAAGACATCAAGATCGCCAAGGCTCTTTCAAGAACCAAAGGCGTCGAGCCTGGCTATAAGAAGAAAAAGAAAGAGGCCATCGACAAGGTTAAGCGCAAATACCGTCGAATGGCCATTAGAAACAGCGTTCGTAAACAGCTA
>CAMKAQ010000139.1 GCA_946410525.1 uncultured Caryophanales bacterium
GGTCATGCCAGAGGCTCTTGAGAAGTGGCCTGTCAATTACGTCCAGACCCTTGTCCCAAGGGTGTACATGATCATCGAGGAGATCAACCGCAGGTTCAACGCCTACATGTCCGAGAAAGGCGTCTCCCCAGATGAGCAATACCAGATGAGTATCATCAAAGACGGTCAGATCCATATGACGAATATGGCCATCTATGCCGGTTTCAGCGTCAATGGTGTTGCCAAAATCCACACCGGTATTCTTAAAGAATACACATTCCGTCATTTCTACGAGCTCTTCCCAGAGAAGTTCAACAACAAGACCAATGGCGTTACCCATCGCCGCTGGCTCTTAAACAGCAACGAAGAACTCGCTAACCTCATCACCGAGAAAATCGGCGACGAATGGATCAAACATCCAGAGAAGCTTGAAGACTTCAAAAAATTCGACACTGACAAAGATGTCCAGAAGCGAATCATGGACATCAAGCACGAGAACAAGAAGAAGTTTGCTAAATACGTTCAGGAAAGATATGGCATCACCCTTGACCCAGATGCCATCTTTGATGTCCAAATCAAGAGACTCCACGCCTATAAACGTCAGCTCCTTAACCTTTTCCATATCATGCTTAACTACCTCAAAATCAAGGAAAACCCAAGCGGTTTCCATATGGAAAAGCATGTTTATGTCTTCGGCGCAAAAGCCGCTCCAAGCTACGAATACGCCAAACGCATAATCGAGCTTATCCTTGCTGTTGCGGCGGTGGTCAATAACGACAAAGACGCAAACAAGTTCATGAAGATCATCTTCGTCGAGAACTATGGCGTCACCCTTGCCGAGAAGATCATCCCAGCTGCCGATGTCTCCGAGCAGATCTCGACCGCCGGAAAAGAAGCCTCTGGCACCTCGAACATGAAACTCATGATGAACGGTGCTATCACCCTTGGCACTCTCGACGGTGCGAATATTGAAATTGCCGACAGAGCCGGAAGAGAAAACGAGGTCATCTTTGGTCTTACCGCTGAAGAAGTCCAGAAGATCAACGATGAGCATTCCTATAACCCATGGGACATCTATAACGAAAACGAAGAGGTTAGAGCCGTCATGGATTCCCTCTTCAATGGTCCTTGGGCCTTAAGGGCGCATGACCGCTTCCGCCTCATCTTTGATGAGATCATGAATCATGGCGACCAGTACTTCATCCTCGCCGACTTCGACGCTTACGACAAAGCCTGCCAGAAAGTCGACGAATTCTATAAAGACAAAGAAAGATGGGCCAAGGCCGCGATCGATAACATCGCCATGAGCGGAGCCTTCTCTAGCGACCGCACCATCGAGGAATACAACCGCGACATCTGGCATCTTAGCCCTCTTGAGGTGAAATAAAATGGAACTCCACGAACTATATCTTCTTCAGAAAGATCTCGACGCTGAGATCATGAGAAAGCACGAAGGTGTCGATTACCCTTCGACCAAAGAGAAAAGAACCCTCGCTCTTTTAGTGGAGCTTGGCGAATTCTCTAACGAGACGAGAACCTTCAAGTTCTGGTCCCTCAAAGGACCTTCCGCGAAGGAAATCGTCATGGACGAATACGCCGACGCCATCCATTTCTTCTTATCTTTAGGCCTTACCATCGGACTTGATTCCTTCGAGCACACCTTTGGTGGAGAGCCATTTGAGAACCTCACCGAAGCCATCCTTGATGTCTATCAGAAAGTGGTGGAATTCTCTTACGATTACTCGAAAGAAAAGTATGAGAAAGCCTTCCACGCTTACCTCGATTTGTTGCCACGCTTAGGCTATACCGGCGAAGATATGATCGAAGCTTATAAAAAGAAGCTTCAGGTCAATTACGTCAGACAAGAAACGCATTATTAATGAAAAGGCTTTATCTCTTCCTCACGAATGACGATATCGAGACCATCTCTTTTGAGAGATTCTTCCTCGATATTTTTCCTGATGCCAAATTCACTTATTCAAGCCCAAAGGAAGGCTATTTCGAGTCCGAGGAAGACAAAGTCTTTGAACTGAATCAGAAACTCTCCCTCAATCGTGAGATGGAAGTCTCTTTGGTGGTGGCGCATCGTGATTGGCCGTTAGAAAAGAAGCTCCTCCAAGAAGCGGCTGGCTATTTCCCGAACCAATGCGTCTATCTCACCGACGTCATCATGAAGGAGCTTACCTTTGGTAATTTCTCCTCGATTCCTCTTCTTAGCTCGGAATTCAGGCACGTCAACAAAGAGCTCATGTCGACCGCGGGAACCTTCCTCCGTTCAGGCTTAAATGGACTTAGGACCGCTGAAGCGGAAAACATCCATAGGAACACCTTCAATTACAGGCTCAATCGATTCATCGAAGTCACAGGCCTAGACATACGCGATTACCATAACGCGCTTCTTCTAGAGCTCTACTTCCAACTCGCCTCAAACGGACGATAAAAAAGGCCCCTTTACTTAGGGGTCTTTTGATTGAATGGCTTATTTGAGGTTCTTCTTGGTTTGCCATATGGCTTTTTGCTGAAGGCTTTCTTGCCTCCGAAGGATTTCCTTGCTGGCTTTCCTTCTTTGAAGCTGTCCTCTTTCTTCTTAAATCCACGTTTTGCAGGGGATTTTGCTTTTTTGAATGGCTTTTTCTCGCCTTCTTCTTTCTTCGCGAAAGGACGTTTGGCGACATGTTTGCTCTTCTGCATGCCTTTCTTTTTCTTCTCTTCTGGGACGAGGAAGTCGAGGGCGTCGGTGTCGGCGTAGACCTTAATGCCATCGGCGATGAGGGCTCTAGCGGTCAGGCCAAGTCCTTCGATCATGTTGTTCTTGAAGGAGCCATCGTGGATGGTGCGGGAGCCGCAGGATGGGCTTCTATCCTTAAGGATTGCGATCTTGATTCCGAAGAAGTGGCAGAGGCTCACGGCCTTCTTCGCTCCTTCGATATATTGTTTGGTGCAGTCTTTGCCGGATTCGGTAAGGACGGCGTTATTGACGATCTCGCAAGCTTCTCTTGGGATTGGGAGTCCGCCTTCGACCTCAGGACAGAAAGGGACGATGTCATAATGTCTCTTGAGTCTTTCGATGAAAGGGAAAGGATTGTCTTTTCCGTCGAATCTGGTTTTCTGGCCGCAAAGGCAGGCGCTTACAAGGATCTTTTCCATACGTTAGTTAGTCTATTCCGTTTAGTTCAACTTTGCATTACTCAAAGTGCAGTGAATTATAAATTGTTTTATAATTGGGCACAATG
>CAMKAQ010000140.1 GCA_946410525.1 uncultured Caryophanales bacterium
GGATGACGCCGAGGTTTCCTAAAGCGTAAATAAAATCAAGGCGATCCTCATTCTTCTTGCCTTGCTTGCCTTTGGAAATCAAAGGAGCCTTCGGCAAAGACATGACCGCCTCGAGAGTCATGTGGTTGCGAATTTCGCTATTCTCTAGGAATACCATCTAATTAATTATTGTACATTTTTCATTTTCCTTACAAGGGACACGCACAAAAAAAGCCTAAGAAACTCTTAGGCCTTGGTTGTTTTTGTGGTTCGTTATTCCGCCTCGAGAGGGACGAAATCGAACTTGAAGACATCGAATAAGCCTTTGTCGACCAAACGAAGATGAGGGATGACGGCAAGAGAAAGGAAGGTAAGCGAGAAGAAGGCTTCTTTGTTCTTGTCGACGCCCATCGCGTAGGCTTTGTCGATGAGACGCTGGCTCTCTTCTTGGAGGACCTCGCTTGGTTTGCTGGACATAAGACCGGCAATATCAAGCTGGACGGATTCGACGGTGCCATTCTTTTTGTCGACGATGACCATGCCTCCGCCGATTCTTCTAAGCTCATTGGTGGCTTTTAAGAGGGATTCGTTATCGTCACCAAGGAGAATGATGTTATGGGAGTCGTGAGCGACGGAGATGCCCATCGCACCACCTTTGAAGCCATAGCCTTTGATGAGGGCTTTGCCGATGTTTCCGGTCATCTTATGTCTTTCGACGACGATCATCTTAAGGAGATCGGTTCCTTCAAGAACGACATCGCCATCTTTGGAAGCGACTTCCATGATGGCCTCACCTGTCATGACTCCACTAGATTCGGTGGTCATGATGCGGGCTTTCTTGGATTTGAGTTCGATCTTGAAGTCGTCGGCGGTGAAATCCTTCACGTGGACGGTGTTCTTGACGAAGTCAGGGAGATATCTCTTGCTGGTGTCAAAGAGAGGTTTGCCATCTTTGGCGACAAGTTTGCCATCTTTGAAGACCATCTTGGCGTTGAAGTCCTTGAGGTTATCCATGACGACGAGGTCAGCGAAATAGAAAGGTGCGATGGCGCCCCTATAACGGAGGCGGTAACATTCGGCGTTGTTGATGGTGCCGATCGCGATGGCGGTGATTGGGTCAAGGCCAGCTTTGACGACTCTTCTGAGAGCGTCATCGAGGTGGCCGTTCTTCTTGATCTCGGCGGCGTGCTTATCGTCGGTACAAAGGATGACGCGGCGATAGTTCCATGGGGTGATGGCTTTGACGAGATCCATGCTTCTCGTGTAGGAACCAACGCGGAGATGGGTGTAAACGCCTTTGGAGATCTTCTCTTTCATCTCATCGATGGTGATTGATTCGTGGTCGGTCATAATGCCACCGCAGAGATAGCCATTGAGCTGGTCGCCCTGGAGAAGAGGAGCGTGGCCGTCGATGACTTTGTCGGCTTCGTGGGTGGCCTCAAGTTTCTTTAAGGTATCTGGATCGCAGCCGATGACGGAAGGATAGGCCATGAATTCGCCTAAACCATTGATGTCTTTGTCGGTGATGTTTTTAGCGATGTCGTCTCCATTAAGGATGGCACCGCTGGTTTCGAATGGGGTGGCCGGGACGCAGCTAGAGAGCTGGACCTTGATGTCGAGAGGGACGTTCTTAGCGGCTTCGACGACATAATGGATGCCGTTCATGCCGAGTACGTTAGCAAGCTCATGAGGGTCGGCGATGATGGTGGTCGTGCCATGTGGGACGATCATCGCGGCGAATTCCTCTGGGGTGCTTTGGGACGATTCGATGTGGACGTGGCCGTCGATAAGGCCTGGGATGACGGTCATACCGCTGATGTCATATTCCGCTTTGCCTTTGTAGCCTTTGCCGATGCCGACGATGCGGTCATCTTTGATGGCGATATCCCCTTCTTCGACCTCTCCGTCAAAGAGATTGACGTATGAGCCGTTTTTGAGAAGGACGTCGCATTCGGTCTCTTTGAGAGCGGCTTTGATGTATTTCTCAAGCATTCTTTATTCCCCCTTAGTCACAAAAAACACTGCAAAAAGCCCCTCGATTTCGGAGAAGCTTTTCGAAAGTGTTTTTCCATACCTGGAAATATTATCACATGGGTAAGGCCCAATTGCTTTTTGAAAGCGGTATCACAAACAAAAAAGCCCTGCAAATCAGGGCTTAATTTGTAACTGGTCGAGATGATGAGATTCGAACTCATGATCTTCTGCTCCCAAAGCAGACGCGGTAACCAAGCTGCGCTACATCTCGAACATTGGCGCGCCAGACAAGATTCGAACTCGTGACCCACAGATTCGTAGTCTGTTACTCTATCCAGCTGAGCTACTGGCGCACAATTCGCTCCTCTTTCATAGAGCGCCCATAAATAATATTACTTCAACTAAAAGTTGGCAAGCGAATAATAGAGATTTTCTAAGAGTTTTCGAAGAAAAAGAGGCGCCTCCCCTTTTAATAAGAAAGAAGCACCTCTATTCTTCTAAATTCCAACCGCTGACGTCAGGAAGGTCGATCTTCTCAACGGTGTCATACTTAAATTCAAAGATGCGAGTTTCATCTCTTCTGAAAACGTTGTTCTTGCAATCGTAATACTCCGTAAAGCACCTATCCACAAGCCCTTCGTCTCCGTGTATCTGTCCACTCACTCTATAGATTGTGTGTCCAAAAGAAGCCCCTTCATCATGAAGCGTCAAGTAACACTCATACGCCTCGTAGTGGTATCTTTTGCCGTCTCTGTAATACGTCTTCTTTTCGGCCCTAGAAAACCATTCTACCGTATCGAAATTGCCAATTTCCTCTGGCGTTTTGCCAGTCAAATAAGATTCGTTGGCGATCTCCTCAAAAAAATCGATTTGGTCGATGAAGCTTTTGTAGGCGCTTAGGTATTCTTTCCTGCCAGTACGATAGCTTTGTTCTTTCGTGATCGATGAATCTTCGTTAAGCGTGGTCTTTTGAGAAGCGGCGATTCTCTCGCCTTCCGCATTCACGAAGGCCCAATCGTCTTTGGTGCCATGTTTGTCGAAGCGATGGCTCGCGTCGCCAAGGACCACTTCGGTTTCCTCACTGTCTTCTTCTTTCCAATCCCTCTCAAAACTCGCCTCATAGGTGTTTTCGGGATCGGCCACATAGTCAATATCGCTTGTGATCGACACCTCCATGTTGGTGTGCTCAAAGGTCTTCGCGAAGAAGGTTTTGAAGAGATCATATGCCTCTTGGAATGTTTCTGCTTTC
>CAMKAQ010000141.1 GCA_946410525.1 uncultured Caryophanales bacterium
GATGAGGAGGTCATCCTCGATACGGACTCCGATGTTCTTCTCGGCGATGTATAAGCCTGGCTCGTCGCTGATGACCATGCCTGGCTCAAGAGGGATCTTCTTGGATTCAGTTGAGAGAGGGACTTTGTATGGGTCATGGGTATCTAAACCGATGAGGTGGCTGACACCGTGGAAGTAATACTTGGAGATATCTTCCTTCTTCTCGATGATGCCGTATCTAAGGCATTCGCTCGCAAGATACTCGATCGTGCGGTTCTGGAGCTCTTCAATCGTCAAACCTGGCTTGGCGATTGAGGCAATCATCTTGTTGCAGCCAAGGACGATTGAGTAGATGAGTCTTTGGTAGTCGCTGAACTTGCCATTTACTGGTGCGCATCTGGTGACATCGGCACAGTAATAGTTATTTCTTGAGCCAAGGTCACAGAGCAAGAGGTCTCCGTCTTTCACCTGCCCTTGTGGGTTTGGGTAATGGAGGATGGCAGCGTTTCTGCCAGCGGCCATGATGGTGTTGAAGGCAGTACCTTGATAACCGCTCTCATCATTGATGGTGTGATGGAAGACGTCAGCAAGCTCATATTCCTTTTTGCCGTCTTTCATATTCGCCCAGATGGCGTAGATGCCAAGCTTGGTGACTCTGATGGCCTCTCTAAGCTCATCGATTTCACGGGCGCTCTTTCTTAAACGAAGGGTGGTGATAAGAGGGAAGGCATCGTTAACGATGACGTCGCTATAGGTGTTCTCGATGATACGCTTCATCTCTCTCGTGTCTGTGTCATCGGCGATCTTGATTTCACGGTCAAGGTCGAGATAGACGCGTTTGATCTCGCCATAGGCGTCTTCGCCAAGGATGAGATCGAGTTTGGCTTGGAAAGAGATGTTCGTCATGACGTTGCTGATTCCGCTGATAGCGCTAGCTTCGTCGCTCTTAAGTCTTTTACCGTACCACTTCTCTTTTCTCTCGTCGAATGGGCTGATGAAAAGGAATTCCTTCATCTCGCCTTCGCTGTTGAGGAGAAGGAGGACGCTATCAGGCTGATCGATGCCGGTAAGGTAATAGAAATTGCGGTTGACCTCAAACGGGTATCCTTCATCGGCGGATGAGACTTTCTCGACTCCGCTATAAAGGATCATGATGCTTGGGGACTCCATCAAGTTGACGGCTCTTTGCCTTCTTTCGGCGTATTCGTTTGGACTGATCATAATTGTCTTCTCCTTTTCACTAAGGATTCTTTTTGGTTTTCTATCTCGATATGGTTCGTGTGCTTCTCTATTAGAGGCTTAACTATCTTAGCATCGCCGGAGACCTTTAGAGAAACATTCTCTAAAAATGTGGCGTCACTAATCGTTACTCCTAAGCGTTCGCATTCCTTTTCGAAGGAGGAATAGTCGCTATAACCCATGGAAAGGGTTGCTTCATATCCTTCAACGAGGTCAGCCATGTCGGTCTCTTCCACCGCTTTTAAGCCAACGTCACGGTATGTTCTTGTGAGTCTTCCTAAGCCGAGCTTGGTTCCGCCGAAATAACGGACAACGACAAGAAGAACGTGGTCCACTTCTCTGCCTCTAAGGATTTCAAGGAGAGGGAGGCCTGTGCTTCTAGCGGGCTCACCTTCGTCGCTGCACCTCTCAAAAGGAAGGAGTCTTGCAGCGTATGGGTAATGCGTCGCTTTTGGATACTCTTCCCTCACTTTAGCCAAAAGGCCTCCGATTTCCTTTTCATCGTCGAAAGGAATCACGAGGCCGATGAAACGAGATCCGAGGATCACGAATTCATATATGTGTTTGGCGAAAGGATAGTTCATTAAGCGCTTACGATCGTTGCGGCGTTCTTGAAGTAACCAGAGTTACCAAATGGGGTTGGATGAGCGGTTGGTTGAGTCATGATTTGCATTGTGTACTTCATTGCAAGATTCTCAACAAGGGTTCCTTCGTAGAAGGCAACGACAACATCTTTGTATGGCGAAGCGTTCATGCTGGCGAAGTTTGTGAAGATCGCAGCACATGTCGCCTTATCTGGGACGGCAGTGTTAGTAGATTTGATGTTGCTCATAAGCGGGATCAATGAATCCTTCATGAGTGCAACGAATCCTTCATAGGTAGTGGCATCTGGGCGGAAGGAATTGGCGCTGAAGTTATTGCCACTGTTGAAGTAGTTTTGGGTGACAGCGTATTCTCTCATATCTTCATAGAAGACTCTTCCAAAGCCGGTCTTGAGTTTGCTTTCGAATGTATTCCATTCGGTAGCACCTATGACGATGTACTGAGAAACGGTCTTATGGCTAACTGGAGACTGCGCGGTGTCGATGCCGTTTGAGACGGATTGCATGCCGGTAGGCATCGCTTTGGCACCCTCATAAAGCCCATAGAAAGCTGCAACGTCCATGATGTTGGCGTCAAGCCACTCAGTGACGTCGGCGATTTCCGCTGCGGTAAGGCAGTTCTGGTTCTCGCCAACGAAGATGGTGTAGATGTCTTTGTAGACGTCGGTCAAATCCTCGGCGGCCTCATTGTAGTTAGGGAGATATTTGGCGAGGTTGACGTTTGTTCCGTTGTAATTGAACTTGAGGAGGTTAGAGAGGACGACGTCGCCACCGGTGTAGACACCGCTAGCGGCTTCTTTGTTGTCCGCGTCATAGACCTTGGTGTAGATCGAGTCGCCGTTCTTGGCGAAGTTGGCAAGAGCGGTGAGGTTATCGCCAGCGGCGAAGAGGTTGGCAATGGCCGTTGGGTTGGCGCCAAGATCCATGTAGGTGCCAGAGCCGTCATCGTAAAGTCTGTCGATCAAGTCGACGAAGGACTTGATGGCGCCCTTATGGGTGTTTGGAGCGGTGAGAGTATCAAGTCTCTCTTTGTTCATGCCGATCATGGCGTTCGTGTCGAAGCTGAGCTCGACCTTGGTCATGTTGCCAGCACAGGTGACGGTGAGGGAATCGCCAAGGACGATGTCGGCGATGTCGTATTGTTTGACACCAGCGCTCACATCGGTTGGGATAACGCTATAGTTGGCGTTCGCCTTAAGGTAAGAAACCACTGGGGCGGCAGCGCCAGAATAGGTGATCTTGAGTGATTTCACAGGGGTTTTGACAGGGATTTCGAAGGTTGTGGCGTTTGGAGCATAGACAACTTTCGCAACCGAGTAA
>CAMKAQ010000142.1 GCA_946410525.1 uncultured Caryophanales bacterium
ATTAGGAAGAACGATGGTCGTGACGCCTCCGAGTTCCTGGAAGGCTCCGTTAGGGATGTCATAGACATTGCCTTCAAGAATAACCGTCTTCAAAGATTCAGGGGCTTGGCCACCGAAGAGATAGCTCATTCCTTTGTATGAGGAATCACCGGTCGGGATCGAAGACAAGGTGACGCTCGTGAGGGAAGTGCAATCAGCGAGGCAGACATAGCCTAAGCTCGCTCCGTCAGGGAAGGTGATGGACTGAAGGTTGTAGTCGTTGCGGAAGCATTGTTCGCCGATTGTCGTGCAATTGGAAGGGATGTAGATGTAGGTAAGGGTGTCGCAACACGAGAAAGCGTAAACATCGATGGTGACGGTCCTCTCAGGCAAAACGACCGAGATAAGTGATCTGCAATGCATGAAAGCCCACCAGTCGATCGTGAGCTCATCGCCGTTATAAGGGTTCTCAAAGACCAAATCTCTCAAACCTATGCACTCATTGAAGGCCTGTTTTCCGATATAGGTGACGGATTTAGGGATATAGAGGCTCTCTAGGCTTCTGCACCGATTGAAGGCCTCCTCACCGATCGATTGCAAGGAATTGCCGATGCGGAGGTTTTTGAGAGCCTCGCAGCTATAGAAGCTGTAATTGCCAATGGTCGTGACGCCATTTCCCAAATCTACGGAGATAAGCGCATCGCAATCATTGAAGGCGTTATTGCCGATGGTGGTGACGCTATCTGGGATGACGATGGCCTCCAAAGCCATGCAGTGCGAGAAAGCGCCGCTTCCAAGGGTTGTGAAGTTAGGGTTATTCGGAAGCTTGGCGTATTTGAGTGAGTCGCAGCTGTAGAAAGCACTGCTGTCGATCGTTCTGACGGAATCAGGGATGGTGATGCTTTCAATGCCGGCGTTAGAGAAGGCCTCGCTGCCAATCGATGTGATACCGTGATTAAGGGTGACGCTTCTAACGTGGTTGCACCCATAGAAAGCATTAGCAGGAATGGACGAAGCGTTATTGATGACAACCTCCTCAAGACAATCAGGGATGTAAAAGTGCGAGGAGGAAGAAGATGAGCTATTGCCGAAGATGCAAGTGAAGAAAGTGTAGTACTGTCCTGTGGCGTTCCTTGTGATGCCGACGAACGGGATCTCAAGGTATTCGAGACCGCTACAACCAGACAAAGATTCGCAGCGTCCACCACGATCGGAGCCGTATCCGCTATGTCTTTCGAACTCGGTGACGTTCTTTCCAAAAACGAGGTAATGGAGAGAATTGCAACTCCTGAAGGCATAAGCGCCGATCTTTCCTCCCCTGACTTCAACGCCATATAGGGAACCAGGAACATATGAGGAATGCCCTGAATCAGAGGAAGCGCCAAAGAGATGGCCAAGATAGCTCTTTGTGGTTGAGGTTGAGTTAGAGGTCTCTCCAAGATATGGAAGCGAGAGACCTTCGATATTCTCTAAGCCCCTTAAGCAATTTTGCGCAAAGCTCGATGGGGTTCCGGTGAACATGACTTCCTTGACGTTTTCACAGCCATCGAAGGCCCCTTCGAAGATCGGGTCATTGCCAGTGACGATGACGGTATAGACCGAATCAGGCACGGTTGTTCCGTTGAAGAAGTCCTTTATGCCTTTGTCCCCGCTATCGCCAAAGCCGATAAATGGGACGCTCAAGGTTTCGAGCGCGAATGGTATTAAGTCGAAGTAGTCGCCGGCCATGCAGTTTTCGGCGATGCTTGTGACGCTGTCTGGGAGTATGAGTTCCTCAAGAGCGTGGCAATCGTCGAAAGCGTGTGCCTCAACGGTCGATAGAACAGAGCCATCCGGGATAACGATGTGCTCTAAATTAGCACAGGTGCTGAAGACGCCTTCCTCGAGGGTCGTTAGGTTCATAGGAAGGGCGACAGCTGGCAAATAAACACAGTAATAGAACGCGTATTTTCCGATGGTATTGATGGTATCAGGGAGATTAATCACCTTGAGCGACATACAATTCGAGAAGGCTCTCTCGCCAATGGAGAGAATGGTCTCAGGGAGAGAAACGTTCTCCAAAGCCTGACAATCCTCGAAAGCGTGATCCGGAATCTCGGTGATTGTTGCAGGAAGTTTGATGCCAGTGAGGCTCATATTGCCTTTAAAAACATCAGCAGAAATGGCATGGATTATCTCTCCGTTATAGGAATATGGGATCTCCACATCGCCAGTCAAAGAGCAGCCGGTGAGGACGCCATTGGTGACTTCAAGCTGCCCCCATCTCGCGGTTAAGGTGATGCTGCTCGTTACAACATCTTTGGAGAAATCCCAGCGTGTTCCTTCCTCGGTGTACCAACCTTCAAAGAAGAAATCGTCTTTGGTTGGGTTGAGAGGTTTGGCGATTGGGCGTCCTTCTAAAGCCTCATCGATTGAGGAGACCGCGGAGCCACCATCGCTATCGAAGGTGACGACATAGGTATTCGGTGAATTGTGGATGTTGCCGACGGCTTCTCCCCAAACAGGGTTGCCTCCGGCATCTTCGCCAAGAACGTAGAAGTTCCAGGTTGAGGTATCGATATAGGAATCGCCGACTTGATAACCGGCGGTTGAGGTAGGAGCGGTGTTTCCGGTAGTAATCTTGGTGCCGTTGGTTCCATCGGTGCCGTTAGATCCGTCAGCGCCTCTGATGTTGCCTCTAAGATCCCATTCAAGCTCATCGGAGCCATTGAGAATGAGGACGTAGTAGTCCCAGTTTGCGGTATTGATATAGGAATCGCCTTCCTGGAAGCCGGTTGTTGAGGTTGGGGCCACCGCGCCTGTCACGACTTTGGTGCCGTCTTTGCCATCCGCGCCATTGGTGACGATGAAGGTGTCAGTAGAAGAATCGGTGTAGGTGATGGTGTAGGTATCGACCAATCCGGTGGTATCGGTCTTGGCGATCGTCGCGATGCCATTGCCGGTTTCACCCTTAAAGCTGATTGGGCTGCCCCAGTCGGACATGCCTTTGAAATACATGTCACAGGTAGCGGTGTTGATATAGACGTCACCTTGCGCACCTAAAGAATTGTCAGGAGCGGTCTCACCATGGTAGATCGTTCTGCCATCTTCGCCATTGGTAACGGTGAAGGTCGAGGTCTCGCCATAACTATAGGTGATCGTGTA
>CAMKAQ010000143.1 GCA_946410525.1 uncultured Caryophanales bacterium
TCTGAAGGATGGCCGACGGGAAAGTGATGTCGTTGGAGAACGGGTTGAAGCAGGCGTTGACCATGTGGCCGGGCATCAGCCATTCGCCGCGGTCGACCGGTTTCAGCAGTTTGTCCAGCTGATGTTTCTGTTTTGTCCTGCTCAGAGCGAACATGTTGTCCAGCAGGTTCATGTCCTCATCGACCTTCAGTGTCGCATAGAAGGGATCGACGTAATCCGGATATCCCATCTTGATCTTCATGGTGGAGAGCTTAAGGATGGCTTTCTCTTTGGTCTTCTCGGCTAAAAAAGTGTTTTTAGCGATTCGTTTCTTATAGGTCTCAATGATCTCCTTGACCATCTCAACGACATCGGCTTTGGCTTCTTCGCCGAAATACTTCTGGCCATAGTACATTCCGATGACCTCACTGAAGGTGCCGCTAGAGACTTTATAGGCATATTTCTCTAAAGCAGAGCTCTTTGGGTTGCCAGAGAGGGCTCTAGAATATTTGCCAGCGATGAATCTCATCTCTTCGGTCAAGCAGCCAGCATTGCTAAGCAATGTTTTGACGTAGGCCCATTTCTTGTAGTTCTCGAATGAGGCTTCATTCCAGACTTCCTTGAGTTCTTTGATGGCGCGTGGCTCATAGACGATGATTTGCTCTGGGAGCTTGTCGCCATAGATCTCAGTCATGAACTTCTTGAAATCGAATGGGGCAAGAAGTGAGGCAAGTTCGTCAAACTTCATTGGGTTGTAGTTGGCGATGTAGTCCGCCCACTCGAGCTGACTCTTCGCATGCTTTGCGATCTCTTTGTCGTAAGCGATCGCGGCATCGACATAGTCCTCTTGCTCTTCTTTGCTAAGGTCGGTGTAGACCATAAGTTCAAGAGCCATGTCTTTCCAGATCTTCATTAAGGCTGGGCCTTGCTTGTTATCTTCCGCGTAGTAGGTGGTGTCAGGAAGAATGATCGAAGAACCGGTCACGATGAAGCTATGGATCAAGCTGTTCTTCATATCGACATCGACGCCATAGTTGAATGGGAGCCTCATGCCGTTAAGGGCAAAATCAAATGGCTTCTCATTCAATTCATCGATGGATTTGAGGTCCTTGATCATGTGAAGGGTCTTGAGGATTGGTTTGACGCCATCCTCGTCCCTCTTCTTGGTGTTGATGGCGGCCTTATAGATGGTGATGGCCTTTCCGAAGTTCTCGTTTGGAATCTCTTCTTTGCCTTCCGCCATATCTTTGAAGAGCTGCATGAGCATCTTCTCTAAAGCGATGTCGAGGTCAGCGAAACCTCCAACGCTAGAACGGTCTTCAGGGATGACGGCTTTCTCAAGCCACTCATCATTCACGAAGTGGTATAAATCGTCCTGTATTCTTAATTTGTTTTCCATGTGTTTTCTTTCTCCTCCTATTGGAGCCGCTTTCAATGGTATCGCCTCTTATTTCTTATTCAAGAAATATCTTTTTGTGGCCCTTTAAGATATATTTATTGAGTATGAACAGATTCATGGTTGAGCCTTCGCCTTTAAAGAGGATAGCCTCCTATTTCATCGATTTGGTTTTGGCTATTTCTCTTGGTTTTATTCTTTTTGCGACGCTTGGGCAGAACGTGATCGCCAAAGGCTTTGGGGCAGAAGAAGCCAGTAAGAACGCTTCAAGCTTTGCTGTCTCTAGCGGCCTTGCCAAGTATTCCGAAGATGGCAAAGGCGCGGATATTTTCGTCTACAAAGCGAAAGGTCTTAACGGCGCGAAGCACGGATACGAAGGCTATCTCAACTGCGTTTGGCATTACTACACGGAATTCCTTAACGTCGCTAAAAACCCTGATGAAAGGGTCATCGCGAGAACCAATAGCGATGGCAAAGCGTTCACAAGTGAGGACTATTACCGTTACTTCTTTGAGAAATGTATGGGTTTTGCAGAGGATTCTTCGAATTCAAACCCATATTTTGAATACGCAAAAGAAGGGGACAATATCCTTCGCGCATCTAAGCCTGTCCTCAATGCCACATATCAGGCTAAGGTCGACGAAGGGGATGAGGACGCTTTGCAATCGCTCCTAACTTTTTTCTATAATGAGACCGCCACAAGTCAGACAGGCCTCTATTTCGACGCCATCAAAGACATGAAGGGAAAGAGCTATAACGCCTCCTCCGTCCAGACTTATTACGAAGAGCAATTACTCACCTATTCGTATGCGATCTGGGGAGCGGAAGCCTTGTGCCTTGCCCCAATGACCATCATCTTCTTCTTGGTCCTTCCTTTGTCTCTCAAAGGCGGAAGGTCCTTAGGAAAGCTTGCCATGGGTGTCGAAGTGGTGGATATCAATGGGTTTACGATGTCTACTGCCCAGAAGATCTTTAGGCCTATCATCGTGACAGTGATCCATCTTCTTGCTTTGATTCCTAACGCCACGCTTGGAATCACCATCTATCTTGCGATATCGGTGACCTCATTCCTTATGATGAGTTTAGGAAGGAGAAGGATGAACCTTCACGAAAGAATCACCAAGACGACTGTGGTCGATAAACGCTCCATCATCTTCAAAGACGAGCATGAGAAGTCCCTTTATCTTGAGGAACATAATCTCGATGAAAAAGGGAATCCTCTTATGAAAGTCTCCGAAGTAGAAGGGGGTCCTGCTATCAATCTCACTAAAGAGGAATAATCATCATGAATAGCAAAAGCAAAAAACTCCTTATAGCCTCGCACATCGTGTTTTTCATTCCGGTTATCGCTTTCTTCGTCATCTTCTTCGCCTTGATGACCGACTTCACCGGTTTATGGATTTCTCTCTCGCTGGTGCCAGGATTCATGCTTTATCTCATCACCATCACCTTCAAGAGGTACTTCTATAAGCATAGTGACGATCCTACCCAAAGGAGATTTGGGCTCATCACGGTCTCTATCCAATGTGCAGTCCCTCTCATCTTGGAGATCATCTGCCTCATCGCCATTTCTCTAGAAGTCCGCGGCATCTTGCTTAGGGTCATCTACGCCGCTTCATATATTCCGTTCCTTGTCCTCAATCTTCTTTTCTGGCTCTCTTTCCCAAAAGAAGAGAAAAAGGAAGTATAGTTAATCCATGGAAATCATCCTTAAGAATCTCTCATACGCA
>CAMKAQ010000144.1 GCA_946410525.1 uncultured Caryophanales bacterium
GCATCGAGCACTGCCACAGCATTCGGGATGGTGTCGCCAGCACGATGGTGGTCGGAGATGATGAAGTCGACAGACTCAATGGCGTTTCCCCAGCTTCCAGCGATGATTGGGAGCTCGAAGTCTATAAAGCCTCCATCCCATCCGGCACTGAGAGCACCCGTTTCTCCGGATTCGCTGATGTCTACAAAGGCATCTTCGAGAAGATCGCCGAAGCCGATACGAAACCAATCGCCCTCCACTGCGCCAACGGCGCCGACAGAACCGGTATCGTCTGCTTCTTCTTACTCGCCCTTCTTGGTGGCAGCGAAGAAGATTGCGGCCGTGACTACTCCTTCACCAGATTCGCCGGTGAGAGAGACGTCGACCACACCGTCGAATTCGATGGCTGGATGAACGCTACCAAAGCTCTCGAAGGTGACGACTTAGCCGAGAAGATGAAGAACCACCTCCTCAGCAAAGGCATCTCCGAAGATACCCTCGAGACCATCCGCGAGAAGTTCATCCCTGGCTATCACAGAGCCTAATTCTCTAGACAACTAAAGGGCTGCAAATTGCAGCTCTTTTTTATTGGGGCAAAAGAAAAGGAGCGGGATTTGCCGCTCCTTTTTGATTATTCTTTGTTTAGATTTTTGGGTTCATGGTCATGGAATTCTTTTCCATGTTGGCCTTCTCGAAGGCAAGGATCTTTCTCTTGAGTTCCGCTCCTCCGACATAGGAACCTAAGTTGCCGGTCTTCTGGATGACTCTGTGGCATGGGACGAAGACTGGGAGAGGGTTCTTGCTGAGGACCAATGCGACTTGCTTCTCAGCGTTTGGCTCCCCTATCGCATCTGCGACTTCCTGATAGGTACGTGTCTCAGCGTAAGGGATGGTCATGACGTATTCGTAGACCTTCTTGTCGAATTCGGTTCCGCCGAACCAAAGAGGGTTGTCGAATGAGAGTCTTTGACCGAAGAAGAACTGGTTGAGCGCAATGATGCCATCATATAGAGCGACAGTCTCTTCATTGATCGCGCCGATAGGATCAACAGCGCCAAACAAGAGGCTCACGATATACTTGCCGTTTGTGACAATCGTGACGTCGCCGATTGGGGTGTCATACACTGCGTAGTGATTTGCCATTCCTTCTCCTCCTTGTTATGGAAACTAATTATACGAATTCTTTTTTCGTTTTCCACAAGAACGCTTCAACTAGAAAAATATTACATTTTCACCATATCTGAAATTATGGTGCATATTTTTGGTTGGTGGTTCTGTTTATATTTTTTCATACCTTTTGTCCAAAAACAATTCCCCTAAATCGATTTTAATTTCCCTATTGATTTTCCCGCGTATGCGAGGATAATATCCCTTGTCGATAAAGTAGAAAGCAGTTCGCCATGAACTCGCCAGACTCCCAAAGGGAATTGGCAAAGGCTACGGAGAGATCGAAAGATCACTAACGAAGCGCGTGGCGAAATTGCCACGCTATTTTATTGCCTTAGGAGGAAAAAACTATCCCACACTTCAATCCAAACGATCGTCGCCGCCCTGAAAAGCGATTCGACCCCATCAATGAGCACATCCGTTACCCAGAGGTCCTTGTCATTGGTCCAAACGGTGAACAGTTAGGCGTGATGTCCTCACAAAACGCGAACAAACTCGCGATGAGCTATGACCTTGACTTATTCTGCGTCGCTCCGAATGCGAAGCCTCCGGTTTGCAAGATCCTCAACTATGGGAAATACCGTTTCGAGCAGCAAAAGCAGCAGAAAGCCTCAAAGAAGAATCAGCATGTCACGGAGATCAAAGAGGTTCAGCTCACCCCGGTCATTGGACAGCACGACCTTGAGACCAAGGCGCGCAAAGCCCGCGAATTCATCGAGAACGGCAACAAAGTCAATTGCTGTGTCTACTTCCGCGGACGCCAGCTCTCTCACAAAGAAGTTGGTGAGGATGTCATGAATAGGTTCCTTGCCCTCCTCGAAGACGTCTCTTTCATCGACAAAGCGCCATTTTGGGAAGAGAAACGCTATACAGTGATCTTGGCGCCATCCAAAAAGAAACAGGAGAAGAAAAATGCCGAAAATGAAAACTAAGAAGGGTCTGGCCAAACGTGTCAGATTCAGCGCTTCCGGTAAAGTGAAAGTGCACCACTCCAACATGGGACACCTTGCCCCACGCAAGAGCCGCAAGCAAAGAAAGCACCTTGCTATGCCAAATTACCTCAGCAAGCAAGACGAGAGAAGAGTCACCGATATGATGGTGATCAAGTAATAAGGAGATATCACCATGGCAAGAGTTAAAAACAGCGTTGCGACCCACGCTCGTCGCAAGAAGATTTTAAAAGCTGCTTCTGGCTACAGAGGCTCCAAGCACCTTTTATTCAAGACCGCTAAGGAACAGGTCCTTCGTGGTTACAACTACGCCTTCGTCAGCCGTAAAGACCGCAAAGGCGAATTCCGCAAACTCTGGATCAAGCGTATCAACGCCGGCTGCCGTCAGTATGACCTCAGCTACAGCAAGTTCATGAACGGCCTTACCAAGGCTGGCATCATCAGCAAGACTGGTGAGGGCCTCAACCGTAAGATGCTCAGCGAACTCGCCATCAGCGATCCAAAAGCCTTCGGCGACCTCGTCAAGACCGCCAAGAAGGCCTTAGAGAAATAAGCTAAACTTCTTCTAAAATAAATAACCGCCCAGGAAACTGAGCGGTTTTTTATTATTTGCTAGCGAACTCCACTTCTTCACCATCTTTGATCATGATGGAATTCACGTTCTCGACGCATTCATCGAGTAAGGTCTTCCAATCAAAGAGGCTTTCGTAATATTCGCATTCGGAGATTTTCGGTTTTGTCTTCGGTTTCTTTGGCTTGAAGATGGTGCAGCAATCCTCGTAGGGGCGGATCGAGATGTCATAGGTCTCGATCTCTTGGGAGAGTTTGATGATATCAAGCTTGTCAGTTACGGCGAGAGGACGGATGACCGGGAAGCTAGTGACATTATTGATCGTGACCATGCTGTCGAGGGTTTGTGAGGCAACCTGACCGATTGATTCGCCAGAGGCGATGCCAACGCAGTTATGACGGCGGGCTACTCTTTCGGCGGTGCGGTACATCAT
>CAMKAQ010000145.1 GCA_946410525.1 uncultured Caryophanales bacterium
TTATCCCAGTCATCGCCACCGAGTCTGGTATCGCCGCTGGTAGCAAGAACCTGGAAGGTGCCATCACCGATATCAAGGATGGAAACATCGAAGGTGCCACCGCCAAGGTCGAAGACGAGGACTTTCTCGCTCTTATCGCTATCAAGGCCGTAAGCTAAGCAGCTGGCGGTTGGCTCATTGATGATACGGACGACATCAAGACCGGCGATGGTGCCTGCGTCTTTGGTCGCCTGACGCTGAGCGTCGTTGAAGTAAGCAGGAACGGTGATGACGGCTTTCTTGACTGGCTGGCCGATGTTCTTTTCGGCATAGCTCTTCATATAGGAAAGGACCTTGGAGGAGATTTCCTGTGGGGTGAAGTCCTTATTTAAGCAATTGATGTGGAACTTCTCGGAAGTGCCGATGGCGCGCTTGGCGCTTCTGACGGTGTCAGGATTGGTGATGGCCTGACGTTTGGCGGCATTGCCGACGATTTCCTCTCCGCTACCTTTGAAGGCGACGACCGATGGGGTGGTCATGGTTCCTTCTGGGTTTGGGATGACTTTGATTTGGCCATCAGCCTGCATGTAGCTGATGACGGAGTTGGTGGTACCAAGATCGATACCGACGATGATTTCTTTTGCCATATTCTTATTTCTCCTTAAGCTTTGTTAGCTTCGTTTTCTGCTGGGGCAGCTTCTTTGGCTTCTTCAGCTGGTTTGTCTTCTTTTTTCTTGCTCACCTTGACCATGACCGGTTTGATGAGTTTCTCGTGGAGGCGATAGCCTTTTGAGTAGACCTGAAGGACTTTGTTTCCTTCGTCATCGCTCTCTTCTACTTCCATGGCGTGCATGAAGTTTGGATCGAATGCATCGCCGATTTTAGGAAGGATCTCAATGACGCCTTCCATTGAGAGGGCGTTTTGGAGTTGGTTGTAGATGAACCCGAATCCCTGCTGGTAGTTCTTGGCTTCTTGGCTTGTTGGCTCTGCGCTTAAGGCCATGTAGAAGCTATCGAGCGCCGGGAGGAGATTCTCAACGAACCCTTCGGCTCTGTATCTGAGGGCCTCGCGGTGATCGGCTTCGAGGGATTTGCGGAGGTTAGCGGTATCGGCATAAGCCATATACGCTTTGTTCTTCCACTCTTCCTTCTCTTTCCTTTCGACCTCGGCGGCGTCCTTGAGCTTGAGGAAATCGCTATAGAGGATTTCAACCGTCTTAGGTTCCTTGTCCTCTTCCTTTATTTCTTCGCCTTTTTCTTCGGGCTGCTCGGACTTTTTCTCTTCGTCTTTTCTTTTGTTGAACATTCCTTCCCTCCTTTTGTGGTCGCGCTGAAGTAATTGTCTAAGGCTTCAGCGAAGTACTGTAAGGTGGCAACGACTTTGTCGTAGTCCATACGGGCTGGGCCAAGGACGGAAAGGGTTCCTTTCTCGCCAGGGACGTTGATGTTCGTGCTGACGAGGGCGAGGTTCTCATAACCGAATTCCTTGTTGCCGATGGAAATCGTGATGTTGCCGCTTGTTTTACCTGAATTGAGGATTCGTTTGAATTCCTCTGGATCATCGATGAAGGATAAGAGCTCTCTTAATTTGCTGGCGTCGTTAGCGAACTCTGGCTGCTTGTATAGCTCTTCTTGGCCATAAAGCTCCATACGTTCGGTGGCGAGTTTAGCGAAGACTCCCATGATGGCTTCGTAGATGAGCTCCTGACCGACCATATAATCGGTAAGGGCTGGGCGAAGCGCCTCCATCTTCGAGACGACTTGGCTGAGTGGGGTTCCCGTAAGGCGGTCGTTGAGGAGTTTGACGGTCTTGACGACTTGGTCCACTCTCGTGCCTTCTTCCATTAAGAAGGTCTTATTCTCGACGTAGCCTTTATCGGTAACGAACACAGCGGTTGCCGTATTGTTGCTAAGAGGGATGACCTGAACGCTCACAAGCCTCTCATCATCGACGCTTTGGCCGATGACGACGGAAGCTAAGTTAGTCATCTGAGAGAGAATCTCGCAGGATTCTTTCATGACTTCCTCGACGCTCTTGGTCTTTTCGCTAAGGATGTTTTGAAGGGCGTGCTTGGCTTTGTCTTCAACGCCTCCGGTACGAAGGTTATCGACATAGTATTGATAGCCTTTCTCGGTTGGCACGCGTCCACCGGAAGTATGAGGCTTCTCGATGAAACCCATTTTCTCAAGGGCGTTCATCTCGTTGCGGATGGTCGCGCTGCTGATGTCGAGTTTGTATTTCGTCATCAGGGTCTTGCTGCCAATCGGCTCGGCATATCGGATGAAATACTCGACAATTAGCTTGAGGATCTCGTCACGCCTAGTCATCTTTTGCTCTCCTTTTTAGCAGTCACACCTTTCTGGTGCTAACGATATTATATGGCGCTACTTAGCACTGTCAATATGCAAGTGCTAGAAAAATGAAAATCCCCTTTAGGGGGACTCTCTTTATGTGCGCGTTTCCTATTTAAATAAGGATATTAGTACGCGGTCGAGAAGGAGGATTCCTTTGTCCGTGCAATGAATCCGATTATCCTCAAAAACCAAGAGGCCATCGGACTTTAGCTTCTCGAATTGCTCTTTGTAATCTTCTAAGAAGGAAGAACCGAAACGTTTTTCGTAGTTCTCTAAAGAGAAACCTTCTTCTAAGCGGAGATTCGTTAGGAAGAATTCCTCTTTCAAATCCTTGGCCGTGAGGGTCTCCCTCTCCCCTTCGAAATCGCCTTTGAGATAGCTAAGAAGGTTCTTCGTGAAGGTGAATCGCTCACCATTGAGGTAACCGCTGGCACCTAGGCCGGCAGCGTAGTATTCTTCGTCATGCCAATAGGTAAGGTTATGACGAGATTCATAACCGGGCTTTGAGAAGTTTGACACTTCGTATCTCTTGTAACCCGCTTTTCTGAATTCTTTGAGGATGAGATCATACTGGTTTGCAGCGTCCTCATCATCCATTTCCTTATAGCCTTGGTTATGCCAAGAAGTACCAGGATTGACGCTTAGGCAGTAGGTTGAAAGATGAGGGACATCTAAGGACAAAAGCGCCACCACATCTTGCTTTACGTCTTCTAAGGTCTCTGTTGGAAGACCATAGATAAGGTCGACTGTTATGTTCGTGA
>CAMKAQ010000146.1 GCA_946410525.1 uncultured Caryophanales bacterium
CTTTATAATCGCAGATTGATTTGTACCAAACTGGGTCACGTTCCTTGATCATCTTCATCTCGTCTCTGTTTTTGGCGATGATGCAGTTGCTGCCACCGATGTCTTTGATCCATCTTTCGGTGATTCCATAAAGGCTCTTTTGCATCGTCAGGGTGAGATTGAGGGCGAAGACATCATCCTCACCTTCGTCAGACAAGACGACACATTCTTTGGTGATGTTGTCTCTGATAAGAACGCGGCAGAACTGTGGGCTGCAAAGGTCTTTGATATCGGCTGTGACTTCTTGCATCGTCTTCTCAAAGTCGTTTCCTTTGTGAAGCTTGATGCAGGTTTTGAGAACGTCACTATTGACGTCAGCCTCGCGGTCTGTGAGTTTGTTCTCGTCAGCGATTGGAGACATCTCCATGGTGAAGACCATGTAATAGACATTCCCGTCATTCATTGAAAGAGGGATCCAGTTGCAGTCCAGCCAAACGTTATATCTGTCAGGGCGGATGTAAGCGTGGAGGTTTTCTTTCTTGACCGCACATCTGAAAGCGAATGACTCGAAGTTATGGTCGTTTGGGGCGTACTTGTCATAAAGATCGCCGAAAACGACATCCTCTGGAAGATTGTTGTCTTTGAGATATCCAGGGTTTCCAGCGATTATTCTGATTTCGCCATATTTGTCATCGCTCAGTTTCTCAACTGAAACAATACATGCCGGAAGGGCATAAGTGTTCACTAGTTCTTGGAAGTTCATAAAAAGAAAGAAGGTCCACCACGTATATTTGCTTTGTTGAATTCATTATAAAGTCAGTTTGGCGGGTGTTCAAATAATGTGCTTAAGAACGCGGAGAAACCTGGATTTTGCTATCTTTAGTACAAAAAAGGAGGGCTTTATCAGCACCTCCTCATTAATGGCTTGGTTAGTTCATTTTCCCATATGCGGTTTGAAGGACTTCTTCGCTTAAGAAGGTAACGTTTCCGTCCTCTTTGGCAATTGAGAACGTTCTCTTGACCAAAGTTATTTCGTCTCTAAGGCCCCAATCGCCGTAACACGTTTTTATCACGTAACCACGATAGAGATAATTGTTTTCTTTCTCTTCAATTTCAGAACACTTGAGCACCCATCCGTTCAAAGTTGAGTTGCTTTGATATTCATGTAAATCCAGCAACGTTTTAGCAGATGAGAAATCTTTGATTGTCATCGAAAACGGGTAATAACAGTCGTCAGTCGTCAAATGAACGAACTCCTCTTTGAAACAAAAAGCATCGGCGTCATATTTCCTTGATAGCCCTTGGTCGTTATAATCCCACGAAACATTCACTATGTAGAAGAGTTCTGACTCCAGGACAACTTTGGAATCGGTGGCAGTGTTAGGTCCGTTTGTGAAATGTTCCATGCCGGCTCGACAAGCTTCGCTTACGCTCGAAGCCGAGTTAATAGTTCCTTCGATGTGTCTTCCAAACAATGGAGCGCAGTCCTCCGGTCCCTTTGGAGACTCAAGAGACAAGCGCACAAGATCATCGTTGCTAAGACCTAAGAGTTCCTCAGGGGCACCACTGGTTAGGGGCCGATAAGGCTCAATCGTGGTATAGACATAGTCTGAATAATCGTAGAAGGTTGATGGTTGGGAAATCTTTGAGGACTGGTAGGTTGAGCTATCTCCAGGGTTATTAGAGCAACCGGCCAAGGCAATTAGGATGAGCGGGGTGATTCTTAGTTTTTTCATCGTTTATCCTCCTTCACGAAATAAGACTATTTGATAGCCTGAAACCGCTCAACATTCGTTTTCAATAGCAAAAAATAAAAAAGGAGGCCCCTAAGAGCCTCCAGTTTTTGATTGTTTTTATTCTTCGGCGCTGGCCTTGTTGATAAGGGCTTCCCAACCACTTGGAAGGGTGATTGTGAACTTGGCTTTGGCCTCGAAGGTGAAATTCATCTTAGAGACGTTGCCTTTGTTGCTCGTGGCTTCGATCGAAGCACTCTTCAAAAGATAGTTGTCGTACTTGATGGTCTCTTTCGTTGAGACGGCAGATTCTTCGGAAGCGTCGACACTCTTTTCGGTGACGGTAGCTTCAACGGTCAAATTGCCATCACCAGTCGAGTAATATTTGACGACAGTTTCTTCATCGGAAGCCTGAGTGGTGCTTGAGAGAAATTCGGTTGGGTCAGAGAACGCGCTCAAGTATGCTTCTGGAATGGCATAGTAGAGAGTAGCAATGCCGAAGGTGAACTCATTGCCTTCATAACCGTAAACCGAGATATCGTGGTCCTTGCCATCAAAATTGTCGAGATACAAAACCTGTTTGTATTTGGTGTCTTTGACAAGATAGAAGTCACTGGTCGTTGTCTTGCCATTAGAGGTGCCTTCACTATGAAGCTTGATATCGCCATCTTCGTTAACCTCATAAACCATCTTGGTCTTGGTATTGGCGTTCTTCTTTTCGCTTTCATCGTAGGAATTGCTGTCGATATCCACGGTGAATTTGTAGTTTTTAACTTCTTTCTGTTTGGCAGCGATCGCAGCGGTCTTATCCGCGAGTGCCTTGGAGTCAGTGATTTCGGCGCCTGGGCCGCATGATGCGAGTAAAATAGCCGGAATGGCTAAAAAGAGAGTGCGTTTTGCTTTCATATTTTCTCCTCGTTTCTACTCAAATTATCCTCGATGAAATCTAAGGTCGCAACCGAAACGCAATAAAAAAGCCTCAATATTTTGTATTGAAGCAAAATATTAAATTGGTGCCCGAGGGGGGATTCGAACCCCCATGGAATTACCCGAACGATTTTGAGTCGTTTGCGTCTACCATTCCGCCACTTGGGCGCGGAAGAAATTATAAGATATGAACCCGGAAATGCAAAATAGAAAAGCGGTTTCATACAATATTCTCTTTCTTGTTAGAAAGATAAGGGGTACATTTATGCCCATGGAAGAAACTGTCACTACAAACATTCAAAATACTGAACCAAAAGAAAGCGTTTGGAAGAAGATCCAAACCTTCCTCATGAAGAGCACCAACGGCATGGCCCTTGGACTCTTTGGAACACTCATCATCGGAACCATCATCGCCCTCTTTGCAAAAATCCCTGGTTGC
>CAMKAQ010000147.1 GCA_946410525.1 uncultured Caryophanales bacterium
TCACCCCAAAAGGAAAAGAGATCGCTGAGAAGATGTATGAAAGGCATAAAATCCTGAGCAAAATCTTCATCAAATTAGGTGTCGATGAGAAAATTGCCCTAAGGGACGCTTGCAAGATCGAGCATGACTTATCCGAAGAAACCTTCGAAGCGATAAAGAAATACGTTTGCAAAGACTAAGGACCAGGAAAAAGAAAACCCGGTCTTTTATTTGGCCGGGTTATTTTTCTTTCTGCAAGCCTTCTTCTTTGGTTTGATTTCTTCGTCTTCGCAGCATAAGAAAGGTTCGCCTTCGATATAGCAGGTGTGGCAGCAGCACTTTCTCTTTTTGGTATCGTCTTTCATATCGTCTTCCCTAAGGAACACCACAATTATATGTAGAGCGGTCAAATAAGCCTAATGATATGCTCAGATGCGTAAATATTTGCGATTTTCCTACATATGGTCTAGTATTAACCTATATAGAAGCCTATTCACGACTCTTTTGGGTCGCTAAAAGGAAAGTTTATGAATAAACCTCTCAGCAAAAAAGCTCTTATCATCATCGCTGCTATCGAAGTCCTTGTCATCGTCTTCTGCTTAGTGGTCTCGATCTGGGTCATGGTCACCATCGATCCAAACGCCAACCAGCAGAAGAACCTCGATCTCAATGGACCATTCATCGGCACCTTGCAGAATAATTCGATCCTCTTCGCCTTAACGATCGTCCTCCCTCTCTTCCTTATCTTCGTCGTTGATGGTGTTTACCTCATCATGTACGCGACTAAGAGAGAATCGATGCTCAGCGATCAAGAGAAGAACGACCTCCTCGAAGAAGCCAAGAGACAGGCTAGAGAAGAAGCTCTCGCGGAGATCAGAAACCAATCCAAGAAATCCGAGGAAGAGAAATAGTTCTCAACCGACAAAGAAACCAACCGGTCTAGATGGCCGGTTTTCTTTTATCTAAAAAACCCTCCACACGCGAGTACGCGCATAAGAGCCACATACAGCTCTCTTATCAAATGAATCGAGTATTTTCCTAAAGGAAAAGAGAATCGCTTCGTATGGTGCCTTTCTGGGGGAGTGTTTTCGGAATGGTAGGGGGATACCAGCATGAAACCCAACAAGAACTAATACAACAAAGCATAAGAAAAAGCCCTCCCGTGAGGGAAGGCTAAATCAGTTACTGATTAACTAAATTAAGCAGCAGCGTGGTTGAAGGCGATGAGTGGGAGATTAACCTTGATCATGGCATTTTCAACACCAGGGTTGAATTCGCCAGAGGCGTTTCCGCTGGCATTGCCACTGGTTCCTTCGAGCCAGATGCTAACTTTGATGTCGACGCTGGAATTGCCAGCAACGTGGGTGATGTAGTTCTCACCAGCGGCTCTTGTCCCATCTGACCAGGTATTCTTGTTGGTAGCGTCGATGGCTTCAAGTTTTGCAGGTACTGTGCTGAGCTTGGACAAATCCCACTGAGTGTAATTGGTGCCGGTAGCTCTGTTTGTTGGGTCGGAATTCTCAACGAAGGTCGAATCAATACCTTTGTTGTTCGTACCATTCTGAGTATCGACAGAATTTTGGACGATCAATTTAGTAACATTATTTTCGATGAAGGCGACACGGGCAATGTTTGCGGCGGCGTTGTTCGCTGTGTTGCTGTAGGAACCGGTGATGGATGCGCCGTTGAGATAGATATCAAGAGCATCAGATCCGGAAGCGGCAAGTGTCATTGTGAATGAGACATAACCAGAAGCAGCATCGGTAACGTCTGTGATCGCAGTGGCATAAAGGCCTGGGTTTCCAGCAGTCCACACTGGTTTGTAGAAAAGTTTTCCGTCAGTTGAGGAGATGTCGGTCAAAGCAGAATAAGCGAGGTATTCGACTACGACCGAGGTTCCGGAAGCGACGCCAGTGCCGAGGGTGATTTTGTTTGAATTAGCGCCTGTACCCAAAGTGTAAGCGGCAGCGGCTCCACCAATTGTAACGGATGTGATTTCCTTGGCATATTTCTGAAGGTTGAACACCGTTTGATCGGCTTCAGTTGCTTTGATTGTTTCAGTTGTGGCAACGGTCGCGCCGACAAGATTAACATCACCTTCGCCAGCGTTAGCTTCAGTGACGCCTTTGTGGCACTGTTTAAGAGTGACATCAAGGCCGCTGCTGGTACTGTAGACACCAATGTTAGTAATATCAACAACGGCGGATTTAGTGGTGGTGAACCAGGCGAAGCCGCTAACGGCGGTCGCTCCGGCGGTGATGCCAAGCATGGAAGCTAAGGCAAGGGTCATCTTTGATTTCTTTGTCATTTTAAATTCTCCTTAATTTCTTAGAGTTCAGTTTTTAGAAAGGGTGACCTATTCTTATGGATTGTTTGAATCAGTGGCAGTGGTGAAGGCGACGATTGGTAACTTGACCTCAATCTGACCGCCAATTGGCTTGCTGTTGTCACCAGTAGCAGCGGTGACGTGAGAAGTGCCTTCTAACCAGATCGTGACATGCACTGTGACATTGGCTGTGGAGGTAACCTCTGTGATGAACATATCCGCAGGGCTCTTGACGCCAGTACTGCGGACGCTGTAGTTGATGTCTTGCGACACATAGAGATTCTGGCAGTTCTGAACTTCGTTTGCGATTGTGTAATCTCCATCTGCTGCGTAAGAACCGACGCCAGGTTTAAGACCTTTTTCATAACCGCTTTCGGCATGGTTCCCTAAAGTAAGAATGTTTGCTAACTCACTCTGTTCATCAGCCTTTTTCGAGAAGGCGACACGGGCAACAGCTGCTGCTTCTTCATCTTTTTCGTTGTTCTGAACTTTGGCTTTGATGTAAGGTCTATCAAGGAAGATGTAGAGCGAGCCATCGCTTGGCTTAACAAATTCCATGTCGAATGAAAGATATTGGACGCCCTCAGTAGCCGGTTTAAACTCGGTGGCTTTCAATCCTTCGTTGGCGGATTGCCAAACTGGATCGAAGAAATGGATTCCATCACTTGAGCTAATATCGGTCAAACCAGCATCGTGAGCGGTATCGGTTACAAGATCGAAGTCGTTAGCTTCATCATTGGTTTTCAAAAGACCTTTGAGGTTCTTAACGT
>CAMKAQ010000148.1 GCA_946410525.1 uncultured Caryophanales bacterium
CCCTCAATTAATACTTTATAAAGCTCTTCTGGCTGGACACCGGCATCCCAATCAAGGGAAGCTGGAATTTCTTTACCGTCATAGCTAATGTGCATGGCGCAGTAGCCATCGATTCCGTACTTTTGACGAAGCTCGGCATTAAGGTCGCCGGTCGAGTCAATGAGAATGGCAATCTTGTTCATTTAAAATCCTCCATAAGGTTTGACTAGAATATTATCGTCTAAAGTCAAATAAAAGGAACAGAAAACCTTTTCCTTTATTTTGTCCAAAAAATTTCCTCCTTATTCCTTTATTAATTAAATAAAAGGGATTTCAGTAAAAAGATAGCGGTTTTGCGGATAATTTTTTAGGTTTTTTGCTGTTTTTGATTTACAAATTTTTAAATATTTTTTATTTTATTTGAGAAGAAAAACATCAAAATTTTCTTTACAAAATCTGGCCGAAAGCACAGAGGCTTAGATGGAAAAATTTTTGCTTGATTACGATACACGCGAGTATTTTCCACCAAGAAATTGCTTTCTCGATTATTTTCTACTAAGATTTTATGGGGGTATTTTATGTTTAAAGAAAGGCAAAACGAGATCAGCCAATTCAAGAACTTCCTTAACCGGAATGGCTATGGCTCTTTCCTTGTTTATGGAAACAAAAACGTCGGAAAAAGTGCCCTCGTCCATATGGCTAGTAAGAGCATATTAGCCACCAAGATCTACCTCCATGTCGAAAGCGAGAATAAAGACACTATTCTTAGGCATCTTAGAGCCAAATGTGGGGAGGCTTTTCCTAACGTTGAATTACCTGCCGCAAACGACATCTCCCAACTCATCAAATTTATCTTCGAAAACTCAGTCAATCAAAAAGTTATTTTGGTCATCGATGACATTGGAAAACTTTTATCTGTTGGATTTGAGATAAAACCATTCTTTAAAAGCTTCAAAGACCGTTTCTCCAAATATGGGAACATCAAGCTCATTGGTGTTACCTCTACATACGGTTATAACGCGGATGGCGATTTCTTTAATGAGTTCTTTAACGAGTCCATTGAGATCCGCCCATTCAATTACTTAGCGGCCTCATCTTTCTACCCCACCGCTTTGCTTGATGATAAGCTCTCCTACTATTCCGTATTCGGTGGGCTTCCTCTCTATAACGCGATGATCCAGCCTCAAAAAGGTTTTGCCAAGAACTTAAAAGACCTTCTTTTGTACATAGATTCGCCTCTAAGAATGAAAATTGAGGGGGATTTAAATGGTTCTTTCGCCAAGAAATACGAAGCGGACACCCTTTTGAACATTTTAGCGAAGCATCGATTCGCCCATTATGGCGAGCTCAAAGACTCTTTTAAGCTCAAATCCCCTACTGGCGACTTCGATTACATCCTCAACAAGCTCATCGAGATGGGAATCATCGTCAAGAAGGCTCCTCTCCACTACGAGCACGACAAAAAGAAGTTCTTCTATGAGTTCGTCGATCCTGTTTATGACTTCTTCTACTCACACGTCTATGAGAACACGATGTCTGATATCCTCTCTGAGGAAATCGATCGCACATACGAAACCATCATCAAGAAGGAATTTGAAAGGGATTTCCTCCCGAAACGCATCGTCGACATCTCGATGGAATTCCTAACAAGAGAAGCAACCAAAGGTAAATTCAAAGAAGAGGTCATGAATATCGCCCCATATTTCAGTGACCCAAGAACCCTGAGTTACGACGGAACGATCATCGTTGAAACCCTCTCAGGGAACTTCTATGTCCTCATTAACCCATCAAGGCAGACCTTTGAGGGCAAGAGGATTGAAGCCTTTGCCCATAGCCTATACGAAAAACAAAGACCTTATAAAAATATCGTAATTATCTCAAGAGGCATGTTCGCTCCTAACGTAAACCGCGTAAAATACATTACGTACCGAATGGCATCCCTCTATTCGAAAATCTAAAGGAGTTCTACATGAACGTAGCAGTATTCTTAGGTGCTCAGACACCAGCAAACCAATCCTACATCGAACAAGTTGTCGATGTTGCCAAAATAATCGGAAAGAAAGGCCACACCTTGGTTTTTGGTGGTTCAGGAAGCGGAACCATGGCCGTTTTAGCCAAAGCCGCGAATGACGCCGGAGTTAGAATCATCGGTGTCGTCCCAGAGATCTTCAAAGACCTCGTCGATAAAAATAACGACGTTATCGAATTTGTCCCGAATATGGGTATCAGAAAAGAAAGAATGGCAGCCTTAGGCGACGTTTACGTCATCCTTCCTGGCGGATTTGGCACCCTTGAGGAAATGGCCGACGTCATCAGCTGGAAGAGAATGGGCATCGTTACCCCAAAAACCATCGTCGTTAATTACCAAGGCTTCTATGATCCAACAAGAGAACAGATCAACAGAATGATCAAAGAAGGCTATATCAAGGAAACCGTTTGGGAAGATATCACCTTCATCGACGAAGCCAAAGAGCTTGAAAAACTTATCTAACCTATGATTTGCCTTTATAAAGGCATACAATAACTTTCAGATTACAAAAACTAATCTTGAATTACTGCGCCCTATGGCTATTATGCCTATGGGACAAAGGAAACCTCATCATGGATAAAAAGAATGTATTAATCATCGGCGCAGGCCCAGCCGGCCTTACTGCCGCCTATGAGTTGCTCAAAAGAAGCGACATCAAACCAATAATCCTCGAAGCCGAGAAATTCGTCGGTGGCATTTCGCGTACCGCCGAATACAAAGGCAATCATATTGATATCGGCGGACACCGTTTCTTCACGAAAGACGAACGAGTCAACAAGCTTTGGGATGAGCTCATGCCAACCCAAGGACAGCCAAGCTACGACGATAAGATCCTTGGCACCGACAAGAAGTTCGTCGAAGGCGGACCAGACCCAGAGAAGGAAGACAACGTCATGCTTCTCCGTCACAGAGTCTCCCGTATCTATTTCTTAAGAAAATTCTTCGATTACCCAATCTCCCTTAAGTTCTCAACCATCAAGAACATGGGTTTCATGCGCACCATGAAGTGCGGATTTGGTTATCTTGGCTCTTGTCTCCACAAGAGAAAAGAAACCT
>CAMKAQ010000149.1 GCA_946410525.1 uncultured Caryophanales bacterium
TCGTAATCGTATTTGCGGTAATCCTTCGGATCAGCGATATCCTCGTATGGTTTTCTTCTCTTATCGTCCTGGAGGTAGTTCTCGTATTCGTCCTGCATGGCAGCATAAAGGAAGACGCCTTTATCGTGCGCGTACTCGTATGGCCCGTTCTCATCTTCTGCGACTGGGGAATCAACGACCTTCATTTGGTACTTCTCAGCGAAGCCGGAAAGGAAATGATGCGATTCGAAACCAAGTTCGAAGAAGGTGATGAGTTTGACGCTGGCACTTGATACAAGCTTCTCGATTCTTTCACTTTCACCAAGGGAGATATCTTTCGAGGTCGGTAAGCCAATGAGTTTCTTTTCCTTGTCGTTAAAGAGTCCTGACTCGCTTGCGACAGATGGATATTGTCCCATCGCGAAGTTCACGCAGTATAGATGTCCATCGAGAGGGCAAACGGGCTCTTGGAGAACCTGGATGACGTTCTTGCGTTTTTCCTCGAAAGCCTCTTTCTCTTTGGCGATATCATCGTAAATCGAGACGGTTTTTGCTGGGTTTTTTTCAAAAACCACCGCAAATTCGCAGGCAAATCTCTCAATCGTGTCAGCATCCTTTGAGTCTGGATATTTCTCTCTCATGAGGGTGATCGAGTCTTCGAGCCCTTTATCTTCAAAGGCCTTCCTGAAGGTCTTATAGACTCCTGTGTCATAGAGTCTTTCCTTCACGCTTAAGTCGATGTTGATGCCATAGGCCTTATTGAACTCATGGATGAGAGGAGCGTAGTCCGAAGTAAGTCCATAGACGTAAATCTTATCGATAGGCGTTTTGTTCGCGTCGATGTCGTAAGCGATTTTGTTGTAGACGAAATGGAGTTCCTCGTATGGGTCGATGAACCTATTCACGACATTCTCGCTTGGGTCTTTGTAACCCTCGAACTCATAATCGATCTCCATCTTCCCTGAAAGGCTTCCAAGGTATTCGGAGATGGTTGAGGCCTCGCGGTAATAACCGCTGATGAGGATATGGGAACCGATGAAGGTTCTTTCTGGATAGGCTGTTTTGAAAAGAAGATGCTCCTTGATGAGCTCTTCTCTTAGGTCGGCGTATTTCTTCACCTCTTCCCCGTTTTCGAAATGAGGGGCGACAAAGGCTTTAAGAAGATCTTTGGCGACCAAATATGGAATATCTTTTCCTAAAAGGAAACGGAGTGCCCTATCATCGTAGTTATAGTCAAAAAGTGCCTTCATCTCAGGAAGGGTCATGACCTCGATATCAAGGTAAGGATTCTCAACCTTTTTGCGTAGGTAAAAATCCTTTCTTGAAGGATGGGCTATGACGATGTTCTTAGTGTTCTGACTAAAGAGATAGGGCATCGGAATTAACGTTTCGGTTTGTAGGCTCTAGTCGCTTTGACGGCTTCAACCCAGCCTTCGTATAAAGACTCGGCTTCTTCTTTCTCCATCATTGGGCTATAGCGTTTGGCTTCTTTGTGGCTGTTAAGGATGTCTTCGTAGCCGTTATAGAAACCGCAGGCGAGTCCAGCGAGGTAGCCAGCGCCTAGGGCTGTGGTTTGGATGCATTTTGGAAGCGAGACCTCGCACTGGAGGATGTCGCTTTGGAATTGCATCAAGAGAGCGTTGTCGGAGGCACCACCGTCGACTCTAAGGGTCCTAAGTGGGAGTCCTGAATCCTTGACCATCGTGTCAAAGACGTCTCTAGATTGATAGGCAATGCTGTAGAGGGTGGCTCTGGTGATGTTATGACGATCTGCCCCACGGGTTAATCCTAAGATGGCGCCACGGGCTTCATCATCCCAGTATGGGGTACCAAGACCCACGAAAGCAGGAACTACATAAACGCCATTGGTGTCAGGCTTTCTTTGGGCATATTCCTGGCACATCCAGGATTCTTTGAACCAAGCCATCTCATCGCGAAGCCACTGCACTGCCGCTCCGCCAATGAAGACTGAGCCTTCAAGAGCGTACGTGGTCTTGCCACCGATTCTCCATCCGACTGTGGTAAGAAGACCGTTTTCGGAGATGATTGGATTCTCGCCGATGTTCATAAGCATGAAACAACCGGTTCCGTATGTGTTCTTGCTGTCGCCTTTGTCGAAGCAGCACTGTCCAAAGAGAGCGGCTTGCTGATCACCAGCGACGCCATAGATATGGATATGTCCGCGGAAGAAGCTTGCTTCTCCATAATCGGCAGAGTTGTCGAGGACCTTTGGAAGCATGTTCTTATTGATGCCCCAGATAGCGCAAAGCTCATCATCCCAATCCATCGTGAAGATGTTGAAGAGGAGAGTTCTCGAAGCATTAGAGACATCAGTATAGTGATTGCCTTTGGTCATCTTGTAGACGAGCCAGGAATCGACTGTGCCGAACATAAGTTCGCCGTTGTTCATCTTTTCTTCGGCGCCTGGGACGGCCTCTAAGATGAAGCGGATCTTCGAAGCGCTGAAGTACGGGTTGATACGTAAACCGGTCTTGGAACGGATGAGCTCATCTTTGTCCATGTAACGTTCGCAGATTTCATGGGTTTGCCTAGACTGCCAGACGATAGCAGGATAGATGGCCTTACCGGTTTTCTTGTCCCAGACGATTGTGGTTTCACGCTGATTGGCGATACCGAAACCAACAACCTGTTCGTAGGTGATGTTGGCCTTGATCATGAGCTCGTTGATGACGTCGACGACGCTGACCCAAAGTTGGTCAGGGTCTTGTTCAACCCATCCTGGCTCAGGATAGAGGCATTTGAGAGGGCGTTGGGCCATCTCGACTTCTTCGCCTTTGTTGGAGATGAGAATAGCACGGGTCGAGGTCGTGCCTTGGTCGATCGCGATTATGTATTTTTCCATGGTTAAATTATAGCCTTTTATGCGAGCGCGTAGAAGAGGCTCGTAGAACTAAGTAAAAAGAAAAAATCCACAGGGGTTTTGCTGTGGATTTTGACTTATTTTATCTGATTTTTGAAGCAAGTCTCGCCTCAATCTCGTCAATCTCTTTGACGATGTC
>CAMKAQ010000150.1 GCA_946410525.1 uncultured Caryophanales bacterium
ATTTCTTTCATCTTGCCCATAAGCGAGGAAAGCTCGCTCTTTTTGGCAAGATAGGTGTTTCTGTAGTTCGTAAGACCTTCTAGGTCATTCACGTTCTTAAGGTCCTCTAAGGCTTTTGCTTCCAGGGCCTTAATCTGCTCTTTGGGTTCCATTATGTCCCTCCTAAAAATAAAAAAGAGGATGTCAGGAGCGCTTCCGCGCGGTACCATCCCTCTTTAACGCTCGATTGAGTGTCATCTCTTTTTGGCTATAACCCACGACGGGGAGAGTCTCCTCTCCGTTCTCAGACGGCGAATTCGCTAGGCCTTCGACGAGATGGTCTCTCTGTCCATCTCTCCCACATGAGGAAGGCACCCTAGGTACTACTCCGCTTCAACGAACAATTAATTGTATTTCCCTTTTTCTTAAAAGAAAAGAGGCACAAGGCCCCTTATAGTTCTATTTCCTTCCAAACATCGTGGTTGAGGAGGCTTCCGCCATAGGACAAGTCGGATGCGTTCTCGCCATAATCGCCAGAGCCCGTCCCATTGAACGAGATGGATTTGAGGACGAAGTTAGAAGTGTCCTCCGCTTCCGAGGAAGTCGCTTCTTTTTCCTTCATCGTCATATTGAAATCGAAACTAAAGCCATCGAGATATTCATAATCGAGATCGATGTAGAAACTACCATCAACGGTCTCAATGTTTTCGAAGGCATCGTCGATATATGAACCGATGAGGTCGGAAGCAACGGAGGAAACCAACGAATCCTCTAAAGCGTCCTTAGCGATATCTTTGAGGAAGGAAGCATAGTCTTCTTTGTCATCGATCGAAACTAAAACCCTATAAACACCATAGTCCAAAGACTTGCGTCTCTTCTCAACTCTTCTTAATTCGACCTTGCCATCTTTGTATCCCTCTTTGATGGCGTCCATGAATAAAGGAAGCACGCTTTTTAGGATGTCGCTCATCACAAACTGATCTGGATAAACGTCAGAAATGTCGATGAAGTTCTTCTCATAAAGGCCATCATCAATTCCTAAAAGCTTGCCTAAGAGCATCCTGCTCATCGCGGCTTTCTGGAAATCGAGGTAGAGCCCCTGCTCATATTCGCCATCCTCTTTTTCGGTTTCGGCGATAGTGGTCCATAAGGTTTGCTTTATTGAAGCAAGTTCTTCTCCGTCAGAGACGATGGTCAAATCGTTTATGTCGAATTGGGTTGAGAGATCGAATCCCCTGTCTTTGGTGCAGTTCTTCATCGAGCTTAAGAACCTGCCATAGAGCTCGACGTTATAGTCTTTCATCTTCTTTGCGGAAGATTCGCTTGAGGAAAGGGAAAGGTCCTCATCGCTTTGGAATTCGGCTTTGATGAGAGGTTTATCGCCGGTGTCTTGGATATAGAAATCGAGCTTATCGTTTTCCGTGAATGGTTTGAGCGCGTTTTCCAAATAACCGAAAACCTCTTCGGAATCCTCTTTGCGGACGCTGGACCATCTCTCAGAGAATTCAGAAACAGAAGACTCTTCGACTGGGGTTTCAGGGGTGCATCCTCCTATGGAGAGAAGGATGACCAAAGGTAAGAATTTGATGTGTTTCATTTTGCGGAAACTTCGTACATGATGATGCCGCCGGCGACACCGACATTGAGGGAGTCGATCCCATCCATCTCAATGCGGACGTTTTGGTCAGCAAATTCAATCGCTTCTTTAGAAAGACCTTGGCCTTCGTTCCCTAATAAGAGAGCGATTTTAGACGGGATTTGCAGGGATTTTAATGGTTTTGATGAGGCTAAATCAGTTCCAAGGATGTGATAGCCTTTGTTCTTGAGATTTTTCAAATCATCTAAGGATGAGGCGTTCTCACTCTGCCTGACATTGAGGTAGAAGATGGCGCCTTGGGAGGCCATAAGGACCTTAGGCGAATAGACCTCAGCGCAGCCTTTTGAGAGAATGACGTCATAGAAATGGAACGCTAAAGCGGACCTTAAAAGGGTGCCGAGGTTGCCTGGGTCTCTGACGTTCTCTAGATACAAAACGTGGTCGTTCTTGATTGGGGAATGAAGGCTTTTTCTACAAAGGGCCACTATTCCTTCTGGGGTTTTACTAAAAGTAATCTTTTTAAGAATTGGTTCGGTGATGAGATATTGAGGGACCTTGGCTTTGACGGTCTTCTCAACGGTGAAAACGGACTCCACCACGCCTTTGCTTAAGGCCATCTCAACCATATGGAAACCTTCGACGACGAAATAATCGCCCTTGGCGTCAAGGGCTTTGGCGACGTTTTTGATCTTTGGGTTCGTGAGGGAGGTTATCTTTTCAAGCATAGACGTTGTTTATCAGTTTTTTCCGGCTGTCCCAGTAATCAGGGACAACTCCTAAGAGTATCTTATAGAATTTTTTGCTGTGGCCCAAAACAAAATAATGAACAAGTTCATGGCAAATGACCGAATCAATGATGTGTTTGTCATAATGGACGAGGTTCAAAGAATAGGTTATCGATGCCGTTTTCCGATGGTTCACGCCATAGACGGAATGGCAGTCTCTGCACTTCACGGAATAGGCTTCTTTGATGCCCATTTTCTCTGAGTAGAAACGTGTCATCTCAGTCACATACGGGAAAAGAATATCCTTAATATATTTGTTTCTTTTTGGTTTGGACCAAGTAGAGAAACCTTCGATGTGCTCTTTCTTTCCGTAGATATAGAGGTCATCCCCTTCGATTGGGAGAGGCTTGGCTTTGACCTTCTTCATGATCTTTGGGATCGAGGCAACGATGAAAGAGTCGATCTTCTCTTTTGGGAGGGCTTTTGGGGCGTTGCAGACAAAGCCATTCTTCCTTAAGGTCAAGGATGTCGTCCTTCGATAAGGAGAAAGCCTAATCTCAACGTCAAAAGACTCATCCCCGATTTGATATTTGCTTAAAGCGCCAGCGAATCGTCTCTTTTTCATTGTGCCCAATTATAAAACAATTTATAATTCACTGCACTTTGAGTAATGCAAA
>CAMKAQ010000151.1 GCA_946410525.1 uncultured Caryophanales bacterium
CGCAGAACAGAACCAATAAGGTCAACTCCGGCATCAAGAAGCTCTATCCACAAGCCCAGGGCTGGGGCATCCATAAATTCGTCGCTCCTGGTGAGCATCTTTATGAGCCAGAATACGACGCCACAAGATTCCCTCACATCAAATCCGTCAACCACGTTGAATGGAAAGAGGGTGAGGAAAAGGTTCGTCGTTATGTCTATAACACGACCGGCAAGAACTCCTATGGCCAGGTTGATCTTCTTCTCTCCGTCGAAGACGGAAAGGTCGCGAAGATGTATGTCGTAACCAACACCGAGTCATATGGCCCAACCTTAGAGGACAACTACATCAACAAATATAACAACGGCTATCTCACTGACTTAGCCGATGTCAAATGCGGTGCCACCTATGGCGCTAAGCTCGTCAAAGAAGAATGCGATGAGGCAATAGCCCATTGGACCGAATTCTATAAGGAGGCCAAGTAAAGATGAACAACATCAAACGCGGACAGCATAAAGCCTCCTTCCTTAACGGCATCCTAAAAGAGAACCCTCTCCTCGTTCAGATCTTAGGCCTTTGTCCTGCTTTAGCGGTCACGAAGTCTTTAGAGACCGCTTTCGGCATGGGACTCCTCTTCACCTTTGTTCTTGTTTCAAGCAACGTCATCGTCTCTTTGCTCCGTAAGCTCATCCCAGAAGAGATCAGAACCCCATGTTACATCGTCGTCATCGCCACCTTCGTCACCATCGTCAAGATGTTAGCGGAAGCCTTCTTACCAGAGCTTTATAGTTCCTTAGGTGTCTTCCTCTCCCTTCTTGTCGTTAACTGCATTGTCTTAGGTAGATCTGAGGCTTTTGCCGGACAAAACGGTGTCTTTGATTCCTTCTTGGATGGATGCGGAAACGGCATCGGCTACACCTGGGCCATCTCCCTTATGGGTCTTATCCGTGAGATCTTCGGAAAAGGAACCCTCACAATCGGGAAGGTCTTCAATTTCTTCGGTGATCCTCTTGTTCTCCCAATCCTTAAGAGCACAACCTTAGACGCAAACGGTGATCCTTTATATGACTTCTCAATCAGTATCTTCCAGAATCCAGCCGGCGCGTTCATCGTCCTTGGCCTTATGCTCGCTGTGATGGCGGCAATCACCAATCATAAGAAAGCAGTGGAGAAAGCCAAAGAAAGAGCCGCCAAAGAGGCCGCTAAAGCGGAAGCCACTCTCGTAGCAGGAGGTGCCAAATAATGGAAATGATCGTTTCGTTCATCCTCGCTATCGTGAGCTACATGCTCATCGATAACGTCGTCCTCAGCCGTTTCTATGGCATCTGCTCCTTCATTGGCGTCGGTAACAAAGTTAAGTCCGCTTTCTCAATGGGTTTAGCGGTCACCTTCGTCATCATGATGGCGACTTTGGTCTGCTATCCTCTCTATTTCTACGTTCTTGTTCCTGCGGGCATCCCATTCTTGGACACTCTCGTCTACATCCTTGTCATCGCTTCCCTTGTTCAGATAGTGGGTCTATTCATCAAGAAGACCAGCCCATCTCTCTACAAGACGCTTGGCATCTATCTCCCTCTCATCACCACCAACTGCGCTGTTCTTGGCGTTGTTCAAACTAACAGCGATTCCCAGTTAGATTTCTTAACTAGCCTTGCCAATGGCTTAGGAACCTCAATCGGCTTCTTAGTCGTCATTGTTCTCTTTGCCTGCATGAGGGAAAGATTAAACGGCTATAACATCCCTAAAGCCATGAAGGGTGTGCCGATCGCTCTCATCGTGGCCGCTTTAATGGCCATGGCCTTCATGGGATTTGGAGGAATGGTAGGTTAACTTTATGGACCAAAGACAAGCATTCATCCTCGCAATCGTCATCATCGTAGTTCTTCTCATCGTCTTTGTCGTTTCTTTCGTCATATATATGAGAACCCCAGCCCCTAAGGGCTGTGAGAAACTCAAAATCGGACCGAAGAACTGCGAAGACTGTGATGTCGAAGGATGTATGATATACAAGGAGCGTCACAAAGAAGAAAAGAAGGAGGAAAAGGAATAATATGGATTATCTCACCGTATTATGGGCATTCTTGCTAATGCTAGGACTCGGTGCCGTCCTTGGCCTTCTTTTAGCGCTTGCCGCTAAATTCTTCCACGTCGAGGAAGATCCTCGCATCAAGGAAGTGGAAGACATGCTTCCTCACTATAACTGCGGCGCGTGCGGATACGCTGGTTGCCACGACATGGCAGAAGCCCTCGTTAAGGGTGAAGCCAAGAAAGTCTCTCTTTGCAAAGCCGGCAAGAAAGACAAGAACTACGACCCGATCATCGAATACCTCAAATCCCATCCAGACAAAGATGGAAAAACCAATGTCCCGACTCTCTAAACGCAGACACATGAAAAAGACATGTCTCCTCATCGCAGGGGTGTCTTTTTTGTTCTCCTCTTGTTCTCTAGATGTCGTCAAACTCCAAGAGTTCCAGTGCGATACTTTCTTCACGTATATCGTATATGAGGATCATGGCATTGCTGCCACTCTTAAAGAGAAGGTCGATCAGTTAGAGAACATCTTCTCCCCATACAAAGAAGGAACTGAGCTATATCGCCTTAACAAAGATCGAAGTGGAACCTTCTCCGATGAACTTGTCGAATGTCTTAAAGAAGCAATCACCATTCAAGAAGAGACTGATGGATATTACAACCCATTCATGGGTAAGCTCTCAAAGGAATGGATGCTCTTCATCAATGCGAGGAGAGATGATCCTTTATCTGATGAAGAGATAAACACTTACCTTGCTGAGATCAATTCCACAAGCGTGTCTTTCGAAGGAAACACAATCACCCTTAATGGCGATGCCGATATCGATTTAAGCGGGATTTGCAAGGGATATATCATCGATACCCTCTATGAGATGATCAAGGATAAGACCGAA
>CAMKAQ010000152.1 GCA_946410525.1 uncultured Caryophanales bacterium
TCATGTCATGGGGATATAACCCATTCATCATGGAGAAGAACCCATATCAAGGCGCCTACCTTTCCGTCGTCGAAAGCATCTCCAAGCTCATTGCTGCGGGCGCTAAGTTCGAAGATGTCTATCTCACCTTCCAGGAATACTTCAAGAAGCCGATGAAAGACGCTAGACGTTGGGGCGAGCCTTTAAGCGCTCTCCTTGGCGCCTTCAAAGCCCAGCTCGATTTCGGTGTTGCCGCGATCGGTGGCAAAGACTCGATGTCAGGCTCGTTTGAGAAACTCGATGTTCCGCCAACCCTTGTCTCTTTCGCCGTCACCACGGGCAGTGTCAATGAAGTCCTCACCAATGAATTCAAAGAAGCGGGCAGCAAAGTCTATCTCTTAAAGCCAGCTTATGATGAGAACGGCCTTCCAAACGCCGAAAGCCTCAAAGCTCTCTTCAAGAAAATCGAAGAGCTTAACGCAAAAGGCTTAATCAAATCCTGCTTCACCCCAACCCTTGGCGGTGTTGCCGAGGCCGTCATGAAAGCCGCTATCGGCAATGGCTATGGCTTCAAGTTCAATGACGAATTGACCCTTAATGACATCTATGGCTACGCCTATGGTTCATTCATGGTCGAGACTAACGAAAAACTCGATGGCCTCTATGTTGGCGAAGTCACTAGCGACGCCAAATACGTCTATAAAAACGAAGAAGTCGCGATTAGCGACATCGACGCCTTATACGAAGGCAAGCTCGAAAGCGTTTACCCAACCCTCGAAAAGAAAGACAACAAGATCTATGAGTCTTTCTCCTACAAGAGAGAATCCAAGGCCCACGCTTCGAAACACTATGACGAAGTGAGAGTCCTCATCCCAGTCTTCCCAGGAACCAACTGCGAGTTCGATTCCGCTAAGGCCATGAGGGATGCAGGGGCGAAAGTTAAGATCTTCGTCATCAACAACCTCGATACCGAACACCTCAACAAATCCATCAAAGACTTCGCTGAAGAAGTGAAGAAGAGCCAGATCATCTTCGTTCCAGGCGGATTCAGCGGTGGTGATGAACCAGACGGTTCCGCTAAATTCATCACTTCTTTCTTCAGAAACGAAGCGGTCAAGAACGCAGTCACCGACCTTCTTGAGAACAGAGAAGGCTTGATGCTTGGCATCTGCAATGGCTTCCAGGCCCTCATCAAACTCGGTCTCGTCCCATATGGTAAGATCATGGATACCGATCAATCCTTCCCAACCCTTACTTTCAACACAATCGCTAGACACCAGTCCAAGATCGTGAGAACGAGAATCGCATCAAATAAGTCACCATGGTTAGCGAGAACCAAGGTCGGCGACGTCTATAACGTTGCCATCTCCCATGGCGAAGGCCGCTTCTTCGCAAGTGAGGATCTCGTAAGAGAACTTGCAAAAAATGGGCAAATTGCTACGCAATATGTTAATCTCAATGGTGAAGCAACCGACGATATCCGTTATAACCCAAATAACTCAGTCTTAGCCGTCGAAGGCATTACCTCATTCGATGGCCGAGTCCTTGGCAAGATGGGTCATAGCGAACGTATCGGAAATGGATTATATAAGAACGTCTACGGCGAGTACGACATGGAAATGTTTAAGTCCGCTGTTGAGTTCTTCAAATAAAAAAATTAGGAGGAAAAAAAGATGCTTACAGACATCGAAATCGCTCAACAGTGCGAGAAGAAGACAATCTTCGAAATCGCAAAAGTCGCCGGAGTCGACGATAAATACCTCGAGCCTTATGGCAAATACAAAGCCAAGGTTGACTACGCCCTCTTAAAGGAAGGCCGCAAGAAAGGCAAGTTGATCCTCGTCACCGCGATCACCCCAACTCCTGCGGGCGAAGGCAAAACCACAACAAGCATTGGCCTTGCCGATGGTCTTAGAAAGATCGGCAAGAACACAATCGCAGCCTTAAGAGAACCATCTCTTGGTCCAGTCTTTGGTATCAAAGGCGGCGCTGCCGGCGGTGGATACGCCCAGGTCGTCCCAATGGAAGACATCAACCTTCACTTCACCGGTGACTTCCACGCCATCACCACAGCCAACAACCTTCTTTGCGCTCTTCTCGATAACTCCATCCAGCAAGGCAATCCTTTAGGAATCGATAACCGCAAGATCGTCATCAAGAGATGCCTTGATATGAATGACCGCCAGCTTAGATTCGTCGTCGACGGTCTTGGCGGAAAAGCCAACGGCACCCCAAGAGAAGATGGATTCGACATCACCGTCGCAACTGAGATGATGGCTATCTTCTGCCTTGCCACCTCCATCAACGACTTAAAGGAAAGAATCGGCAGAATGGTCGTCGCCTACACCTATGACGATAAACCAGTCACTGCCAAAGACCTCCACGCCGTCGGCGCGATGACCGCTCTTCTCAAAGACGCCATCAAGCCAAACCTCGTTCAGACCCTCGAAGGCACCCCATGCTTCGTCCATGGTGGCCCATTCGCCAATATCGCCCATGGCTGCAACTCCGTCACCGCCACGAACATGGCTATGTCGCTTGCTGACTACACCGTCACAGAAGCCGGATTCGGTGCTGACTTAGGCGCTGAGAAGTTCCTTGATATCAAATGTCGCTTAGCTGGCCTCAAACCTGACTGCGTCGTCATGGTCGCTACCGTGAGAGCTCTTAAGATGCACGGTGGCTTAAAGAAGACCGAACTTGGCAAAGAAGATCTCGTCGCTCTTGAAAAAGGCCTTCCAAACCTTCTTAGACACATCGACAACATTGTGTCCGTCTATCACCTCCCATGCGTCGTCGCGATCAACCGTTTCCCAACCGACACCGATGCCGAAATCGAGCTCGTCGAGAGAAAGTGCAAAGAACTCGGCGTCAACGTCAAACTCTCAACCGTTTGG
>CAMKAQ010000153.1 GCA_946410525.1 uncultured Caryophanales bacterium
TCTTTCGTTTCCATAGAGGTTTGCCGTATCGACGTGGCGGTAGCCCATCCTCAAAGCTTCCCTGACCCCTACTAGGGCATCATCTGGAGCGATAAGAAAAGTGCCTATGCCAAGGGTTGGCATGACCACACCGTTATTGAGAGTTACTTGTCCCATATGTTTCTCCTATTAACTGAATTCTAACAAAAGAAACGGCTTGCAGAAATGCGGCAATTATATGAAATGTTTCCTGAAAACGAAAATCGTCAACAACTTGTTGACCAAATCTTTTCAATACCATGGAGCCATTTAGTCGCAATCACAATTTCATCGCGTGGAAACCAGGAAAAAACGCTTTTCTATATCAGCAAAACCATCGAAAACGGATGGTCGCGTTCGATGTTAGAAATCCATCTTGAAAATAATCTCTATGAAAGGCATGGGAAAGCTTAAAAAGAGGAAGAATTCCTGTCAGTCCAACTAGTCTTCAGCATCGATCGTCGAGACGTTCATGGTGGTCTGCTCTAAGACCTGGATGACAGCCTCAACCGTATCTAAACAAGTGAATACTGGGACGGAGTTATCGATGGCGGAGCGGCGGATCTTCACGCCGTCATTGGCCATGTCCTCACGGTCATCGGTCATCGTATTGATGACGTAGGAGACATATCCCTTGCGGAGGGAATCGAGGATCTCTTCGCTTCCTTCGGAGATCTTCTTCTTGATACGGGTTCTGACGCCGTGCTTCTTGAGGAAGTTCGCGGTGCCTTTGGTCGCTTCGATATTGAAGCCAAGGTTATAGAACCTGCGGATAAGAGGCAAGGCAGCCTCTTTGTCTTTGTCGGCGATCGTCACGAAGATAGTGCCGTAGTTGATGAGCTTCTGTCCTGAGGCGCGGAGAGACTTGTATAAGGCTCTATTGAAATCGCGGTCATAGCCAATCGACTCACCGGTTGATTTCATCTCTGGGGATAAGACGACATCCATGCCTTGGATCTTCGAGAAAGAGAAGATAGGAGTTTTGACGTACCAACGCTTTTTCCTTGGCAAAACCCCAACGAATCCAAGTTCTTTGAGGCTGTGACCAAGCATCACCTGAGCGGCGATATCGGCAATTGGCGCACCTGTTGATTTGGCAAGGAATGGGACGGTTCTTGAAGAACGTGGGTTGACCTCGATGATCGAAACCTCACCGGTCTTCTGGACGATGAATTGGATATTGAAGAGACCAATCATATGGAGAGCGAGGCCGATCTTGGTCGCATACTCAGCGATGGTCTTTTGGACTTCTTCGGAAAGGGTGTAAGGAGGATAGACGGACATTGAGTCGCCAGAGTGGACGCCTGTGCGTTCGACAAGCTGCATGATACCAGGGACGAAGACATCCTTGCCATCGGAGATAGCGTCGACCTCCGCCTCAATGCCATAGATGTATTTGTCGATGAGGACAGGATGCTCGGAATCGAAGGAGATGACTTCCTTCATGAAGCTCTTAAGAGCGGTCTCATCATTGATGATTCTCATCATGCGTCCGCCTAAGACGAAGCTAGGACGGACAAGGACTGGATAACCAATCTCTTTGGCGACTTTGACGCCTTCCTCAACACCGGTGACGGCAAAGCCTTTTGGAAGAGGGATGTTAAGCTTCTCCATCGCTTTCTCGAAGAGATCGCGGTCTTCCGCGACATCGATGGCCTCAACTTGGGAGCCGATGATTTTGACTCCAAGGTTCGCTAAGTCGTTTGCAAGGTTGATTGGGGTTTGACCACCTAAGGAGACAACCACTCCTTCAGGTTTCTCAAAGTCGATGACGTTCATGACGTCTTCGATGGTGAGAGGTTCGAAATAGAGTTTATCCGAGAGGGTGTAGTCGGTAGAGACGGTCTCTGGGTTGTTGTTGATGACGATGGCCTCATAGTCTTCTTTCTGAATCGTCCAGATGGCGTGCGTGGTCGAATAATCGAACTCAACACCTTGACCGATTCTGATTGGGCCTGAGCCTAAGACGATGATCTTCTTCTTTGGGGAGCGGATGCTCTCATTCTCATGCTCATAGGTGCTATAGAAATAAGGGATATATGATTTGAATTCAGAGGCGCAGGTATCGATCATCTTGTAGACAGGATAGATGCCCTTCTCTTTTCTATAGCGATAGATATCGAGCTTGGATTTGCCATAGATTTTGCCTAAATACTCATCGGAGAATCCAAGGCGTTTCGCTTCTCTTATGAGTTCTTCTGAGAGAGGGCTATTCTTCAAGGTCTCCTCAAAGTCGACGATGTTATGGAATTTCTCTAAGAAGAAACGGTCAATTTTGGTATGCTCATAAATCTCATCGATCGTGATACCTTTTCTGAAGGCCTCACAGATGGCAAATGGACGTTCGTCAGTGTGACGGTCAATGAGCTCTAAGAGTTCTTCAACGGAATAGTCTTTGAGATATTTGAGCTCAAGGTGGCAGGCTTTGATTTCGAGGGATCTTACGGCCTTAAGCATTGATTCCTCGATGGTACGGCCAACGCCCATGACCTCACCAGTGGCTTTCATCTGGGTTGAGAGGGAACGGTTGGCGTCGGCGAACTTATCGAATGGGAATCTTGGGATCTTGGTGACGATGTAGTCGAGGGTTGGTTCAAAGGAAGCAACGGTGTTAGCGATCTCAATCTCATCAAGAGTCATGCCGATAGCGATTTTCGCGGAGACTCTGGCGATTGGGTAGCCTGAGGCTTTGGAGGCTAAAGCAGAGCTTCTGGAGACACGAGGATTGACCTCGATGACGTAGTATTTGAAGGAATATGGGTCGAGGGAGAACTGGACGTTACAACCACCTTCGATCTTAAGAGCACGGATGATCTTAAGGGCGCTGTTACGGAGCATCTGATATTC
>CAMKAQ010000154.1 GCA_946410525.1 uncultured Caryophanales bacterium
AACTCACTTACATAACCGAGAAATAAGATGCTTCTATACTCGATCATCATCCTCATCTGTTCGGCGATAACCATCACGCTAAACATCTTCCTTAACCCGCAGTTCCAAGATATGCCTTGGCTCTACGCGGTTTTGGTCCTTGCTTTCGTCGTTGGCGCCGTCCTTATCGACGGAGTTACCGCCCTCATCATCAGGAAGCTCCCTGAGAAATGGTTCCAAAACGACAAGGGCATCTTCAAAACGAGCGATGCCGAGATGAAGTTCTACCGTTTCCTCAAGGTCCAGAAGTGGAAGAACCACGTCCCTGAGCTTGGCTCATTCACCGGCTTCCATAAGAACAAGGTGGCTAGCCCCTTCGATAACGAATACATCGGCCGCTTCATCTTGGAAGCAAGGTATGGCGTCGCCATCCACGTCTGGAGCGTACCTGCCTCATTCCTCTTGATCCTCTGTGACTTTGGAATGTATACAGGAAGCTCTAACATCTGGCTCACGATCGCTTTGCCTGTCGCGGTGATCAATGCCATCTTGATTGTTCTTCCTGCCTTCGTCCTCAAGTTCAATCTTCCAAGGCTCATCGCCATCTATAACAACAACGTCATCCTCGAAAAGCGCAAAGAAGAGGAACAGAAATAGAAAAATCCGCTGCAAAAAGCGGCTTTTTTCTTTATGTAACCGCTATTATGTTTGAATTGAAAAAGTAGGACATATAATCAAATTGATATAAATGGAGATATCAAAAATGAAACCTATCAAAGAAGGAAAAGTCAGAGAGATCTACGATAACGGCGACACCCTTATCATGGTCGCGACTGACCGCATCAGCTGTTTTGACGTCATCTTACATAATGTCGTCACCAATAAAGGCAAGGTCTTAACCCAAATCTCAAAATTCTGGTTTGATTACACAAAAGACATCTGCAAGAACCACATGGTCAGCTGCGATGTCAAAGACATGCCTGAATTCTTCCAAAACGAGAAATTCGAAGGAAGAACGATGATGTGCAAAAAGCTCACCATGCTCCCTATCGAATGCATCGTCCGTGGCTACATCACCGGCAGCGGCTGGGCCAGCTATCAGAAAAACGGCACGGTTTGCGGCATCACCCTTCCAAAAGGTTTAGTGGAATCCGATAAGCTTCCTGAACCGATCTACACCCCATCCACCAAAGCGGAGATCGGCGATCACGACGAGAACATCTCCTTCGAAAGATCGGTTGAGGTCCTTGAAAAGGAATTCCCAGGCAAAGGCCTTGAATATGCGACCAAATTAAAGGAATACACCATCGCCCTTTATAAGAAATGCGCCGATTACGCCCTCACCAAAGGCATCATCATCGCCGACACCAAATTCGAATTCGGCCTCGATGAGAATGGTGAAGTCGTCGTCGCTGATGAGATGCTCACCCCAGATTCATCGAGATTCTGGCCTCTTGAAGGATATGAAAGAGGAAAGAGCCAGCCATCCTTCGATAAGCAATTCGCCAGAGATTGGCTTAAGTCCCACGATCATGACTGGACCCTCCCAGAAGAGGTCGTTGAGAAAACCATCGCCAAATATCTCCAGGGTTACGAACTCTTAACCGGCAAGCCTCTCAAATAAAAAACCGCAAATTAAAAGACCCGTATGAATACGGGCCTTTTTTATTATTTATTCTCTGCCATCCCAGCAGTAGGTGCAGATCTTTTCAGGATCCATCTCGACGGCTTCTTTGAGATCATCGAGTCTCATGTAGCCAAGGGATGTGAAGTTGAGCTTTTTGCGAATGCACTCGACCATGTTGGCGTATTCTTTGCTATCTGGGTTGAGATATTTCTTGATCGTTTCTGGTTCGACGTTTCCTTCAAGTTCCATGATGGCGCGTCTTGCGATAAGGTCCATATCGCTAGTCGAAACGGAGAAGTTAAGGTATTTGCAGCCATAAAGGATTGGAGGGCAGGAGGAACGGACGTGAACCTCAGCGGCGCCGGACTTATATAGGAATTCGGTCGTCTCTCTCATCTGGGTGCCTCTGACGATTGAGTCATCGATGAGAAGAAGCTTCTTGCCTTCGATCAAATCGTGGATTGGGATGAGCTTCATGTGGGCGATGAGGTTGCGTTTGGTCTGCATCGTCGGCATGAATGAACGAGGCCAAGTAGGGGTGTATTTAACAAAAGGTCTCGAGAATGGGATTCCTGAGGCGTTTGAGTAGCCGATTGCGGCTCCAAGGCCGGAATCAGGGACGCCGGCAACGGAATCAGGTTTGACGTTATCGCGTTTCGCGATGAATTCGCCGCACTTGCACCTGAGTTTCTCGACCGAGAGTCCTTCGTAGACGGTTGACGGGTAGCCATAGTAGATCCAAAGGAAGGTGCAGATTCGCATCTTGTTCCCTGGTTCGACCAAGGTCCTAAGGCCCGTCTCAGCATTGATGACGGCGATTTCGCCTGGGCCGAGATTCTTATAAGCCGTGTATCCTAAATTAAGGAAGGCGAAGGATTCAAATGAAGCGCAATAAGCGCCGTCTTTTTTGCCAATGACGACAGGGGTTCTGCCGTATTTGTCTCTTGAGCAGTAGATGCCCTTCTCATTGAGAAGGATGACGGTCATTGAGCCTTCGATGACTTCTTGGACGTATTGCAAACCTTCGATGAGGTTCTTCTTTTGGTTGATGATGCTCGCGACAAGCTCAGTGCTATTGATGTCACCGGTTGAGGTTTCGAGGAAGTGGGCGTTATTGCTAAGGAATCTTTCTTCGAGCTCTTTGGCGTTGTTGATTTTGCCAACGCAGGTGATGGCGTATGTGCCGTGGTTCGATCTCACGACGAGAGGCTGGGAATCGAAATCGGAAATGCATCCGATGCCCATGTTGCCTTTCATC
>CAMKAQ010000155.1 GCA_946410525.1 uncultured Caryophanales bacterium
CATCTCTTTCATGAAGGCGTCATCCTTGTAGGAACCGCTTTGGAGTTCATCGAAAAGTTGATCGTCATCTTCCTCGAAGAGGTAGCTGCGTTTTATGGAGGCGTAGCAATGCTTTGCGGCGGTTTCATCATCGATGACCAAAGGCAACTTGAGGAGCCTCATGAAGACCATGTTGATGTCATCGTCATTGAGTTCGTTTCCGACCGTTGCAACAAGAGGGATCTTAGCTTCACCAAAGACTTTCTTGTAGGTGTTGAATTGGCTCTTTGTCGGCATGAGGATAGCGAAGTCGCCCCAACTGCATTCTTTATGCCCTTTGGAGGTATCGACCACAAAGTGGTTTTTGACTTTCTCGATGATGTCGTTGGCCACCGCTCTTGCTTCAAGCTCAGCCTTCAGGAGATCCTGATCCAAATCATAGGTGAGCATCGTAGCTTTGAATTCAGGTTTATTGGCGCTTCCATATAAAGCGGTGTTTCCGAAAACGAGAGCCTGGCCCTTCTTGTAATCAACTTCTCCTAGCTCTTCGCTCATGATTTTGTCGAAAAGGCTGTTGACGCATTCGATGACCTCGAGGCGTGAACGGAAGTTCTTCTGGAGGAAGATGGCTTTGCCACCTTTGTTGGCGCTATAGTCAGCGAGTTTGCCGGCAAAGATATCCGGGTTAGCGTTTCTGAAACGATAAATGGATTGCTTGATGTCTCCTACCATGAAGACATTGTTGTTGGCGATCTTGCTGATGAAGTATTCCTGGAGGTCGCTGGAATCCTGATACTCATCAACCATGATGAATTTGTATTTGTTTTTGATCTCAGAAAGGATCGCTTCATCATCGAGGAGTTTTCTAGCTAAGGCGGCGATGTCGCTGAAACTGTATGCGTTCTTCTCTTTCTTGAACCGACGCATCTCCTCATCGACTTCTTCGGCAATATCCACGAGGATTTCGGCGTATTTCTTGGTCTCAAGAATCTTCTTTTCCTGTTCTTTTGGATCCCCATTGAGGAAAAGCGAGTCCTTGACCTCTTTGGCTAAGCATCTTGCTATGCCCCTATCGAACTTATCAATCTCATCGAACTTGTGGCCGCCCGCAGACGGGAACCCGGAACCGCATTCGATGCCATCGATCGTGGTTGATCCTTTGGTTTCTTTGAGTTGCCATTCAAGCGCCAATCGGTCGTAGAGTTTCTGATAATCGCCAAGATCTTTCCAAGTCGAAAGATAATCGCGGTCTTTTTGGACGAACTTGTCTCCGCTGCCTAGCAAAAGATAATGGGCGGCACGGAGTTTGGCGTTGCATCTTTCGTAATATTCTTTTTCCTTTTCCTTAAGGAAAGAGGATTCATATATCTTCTCCTTCATCTCTTTGAAGAAGCCTTCTTGTCTCGGAGAGAGTTCGCTTAGGCGAAGGATGTGCAAAACATATTCGGTCAGAATGTCATCGTCCCTAAGGGTGTAAGCCTCCACCATCTCCTTGAAGGCAGGGTCCATCTTCTCGTATCTCTTGTTCAGAGCCTCTTCGATGAATTCCCTTTCCTTGATGTCGAGGAAGGTTTTCTCAGCGATGGTGACGTTTGGATCGATGCCTAAGGTAAAGGCGTACTTCTTAACGAGCTTTAAGAAGAAGGCGTCGAAGGTCGTGATGTCAGCGCACTCGACTTCGCTAGAAAGGTGCGGGAGTTTGGTTCTGGTCCTGCTCTTCATCTCGGCAGCAGCCTTATTGGTGAAGGTCAAAACGAGAAGCTGGTCGATGCTAGCCTTCTTGGTAGAGACGAGTTCTTTGATGCGCTCAGTCAAAACAGCGGTCTTGCCGCTTCCTGCGCCAGCGCTCACAAGGAAGTTACCTTCGCCAGAGTCAATAGCGTCTTGTTGTGGTTTGTCCCATTTATTCGCCATCGTTGGACTCCTCTTCCTCTTCTATGTCATCGTCATCCAAATCAGGATTCATATTGGATTTGCTGAGGTTTTCGATGACGATTTTCTTTTTGTCGACAAAGCAAACGTCATGGAATGGGCAATTGTTGCAGGCATCATGTTTGCTCTTCACGACCGTTGGTTTGATATCGAATTTGCCGCTTTGAATAGCCTCATCGGATTCCTTGACGATGTCTTGAATCCTCTTGGCCAATTCGCTGAACTCACTTTCGGTTTTGAACTTCGCGTAATCACCGCGTGCATATAGGGTGTCAGGTTTCTTAACTGAGCATCCTGCGAAGATCTCGCTGTTTTCGGTAAGCCCTGGTTCAATGGTTCTAAGGAAGCTGAGGTCACCTAAGAACAAGCCATTCAGCCTAAGCTCTTTCTGGTCGAGTTTTTGGATTGGCTTTCTCTCTTTGTTCGTCAGCTTATAAGGCAAGACCGGGGAGATGAATAAGCCTGCGATTTTTGCATTGTCGAAAGCGGCTTTCTCGTTCTCTATCGCAAAGGCGTAGAGAGGAAGCTGCAAGGACAAACCGTGAGGGCTATTGAACAAAGCCTCATCAAACGATGTTGAACCAGTCTTGTAGTCGATGATAAATGCGTATTTCCCGCCGTTATAGTCAAAGGTGATGACTTTGTCATATCTTCCGTTGACCCCGTAATCACCGAGACTGATGTCGAATTGTCCTTCGGCCATGTATTTTGGGTTCTGGAGTTTCTCTTCGTAGAGTTTCTGGAATTCTAGTGAGCTACGGCAATAGCTGCGGAGGTTCTCCATAAGGGCTTTCTCTTTCACGGTGAAAGGAATCTTTTCCTCTTCGTGTGGGTGGGCGTCTGGGTCTTTGATCAGGCCCTGCTCCATTTCCATGGACATCGAATAGGCCTTATCGAAATCGATATCAGGATTGGTGTGAGACATCTCAAGGGTCTTGTGGAACACA
>CAMKAQ010000156.1 GCA_946410525.1 uncultured Caryophanales bacterium
CACTAGGAAAACGAAGAAGTGCGCTCTCTACGCCGTCAACATCATCTACCATAACCTCCTTGGCTTGTATCAAGACCCACATAATCTCGCAGCAGGCAAGAACATGATTTTCGGATCCTATCTTGCTGGCGTTGCTTTCACCCGCTCATACGTCGGATATGTCCACGCCTTGGCCCATGCCATCGGTGGCAAATACAACGTCCCACATGGTTTGGCCAATGCCATCCTTCTCCCGTATGTCCTTGAAGCTTATGGCAAAAAAGCCCACAAAAAGCTTGCGGATTTGGCCAAGCTCATCGAAATCGTCCATCCAGAATCAAAGACGCATCAGGCCGCTCAAGCCTTCATCGATTACGTCAAGATGCTCAAGTTCTCTCTTGGCATCCCAGCGCATTTCGACAACCTCATCAAGAAAGAGGACCTCGATGACCTCGTGAATGCCGCCATCCATGAGGCAAACCCTCTCTACCCAGTACCTAAGATCCTTGGGGCCGAAGAGCTCAAAGCAATATACATGGAGGCAGACCCATCATGCAAATAGGCGAGACAATGAATAGCCGCTGCCGAATGGTTTCGGTCAGAAACGAAGCAGGAATGGAAATCACATTTTGTGATTTTGGCGCGGCCATTTATGAGATTCGTCTTAACGACAAGCCAATGACGATCGCTTGCAAAGACTTTGAGCAATGGATGCATACCCGCTCATACTTTGGCAAGACCGTTGGAAGAATCGCCGGAAGAGTCAAAGACGCCAAAATCACCATCAGCGGCCAAGAATGCCAGCTCGATGTCAACGATGGCAAGAACACGCTCCACTCTGGCAAAGATGCCCTTTGCTACAAGCCTTGGATCTATGACGTCTACGAAAAGAGAATAGGCGCGGTGGTGGATTTCTATTACCGACTTGAGGACGGCGAAGAAGGCCTCCCAGGCGAGCAGACCATCAACGTCAGGTACATCGTCCACAAAAAAGAGAACGTCCTCGATATCAAGATCACCGCTGGGAAACCTAGCAAAGACACATACACGAGGCTCACAGTCCACCCATATTTCAACTTAGGCGGATATAAAAACATCAGAAACCATAGGTTCACCCTCGATGCCGATAGAGTGTCCCTTTTCGATGAGGGATGCGTCGCCACCGATTTCGTCAAAGTCCCGGCAAACCTTGATTTCCGTAAAGGCGTTTCTCTCGATGAGGCCCTTCCAAACAAGGATTTAGCGAAGCTTCCGACCAACGGTTTGGACCACGTTTTCATTAGGACTGACGCAAGGTGCGTCGACTACCGCAAAGACAAATCCATCATGGAAAAACCTCTCCTCACTTTGGAGAGTCCTCTCGCTTCTTTGCAAATCTTTACAACTTTTCCGGCCATAACATGTTATGCTGATAACTTCCCAGGGGGTGGAATGCTCACCAACGGGAACGAAGAGGAAATGTACTCAGGCCTAGCCTTAGAACCCCGCTTCGACGATCTTGACGTAGTGAAGCCTGGCGCCTTCCAGAAGAAGGGCCGCTTACAGGTCAACATGATCACCTACGTCTTCAAAACCAAGTAACTGCTTTCTTAAAGGAGCCACCATCATGATTAGCAAGACAATCGCTGAGCTTATTTATTATGCCGAGAAGCATCTCTATCTTTTAGATAGCGATAAGATCTATTTCACGAATATCCTCCTCCATTTCTTTGGCGCAAACGAGCCTTACGAAGGAGAAATCGATAAGAGCAGAATCGAGAGCATGGAAGTCCCAGACGAAATCGTTTCCGAGATCGTTGAGCATTGCCTCCTTAATGGTGATGACGAAAAAGAAGCGGAAAGAAAAGCCGATTTCGCTTTAGGCATCGTCTCTCCTCTCCCGAGCCTTGTTAATGGAGCCTTTGAGGAATTCAAAAAGAGCGACCCAGCGACCGCTCTCCAGTTTTTAAAGGCTCTAGGAACGAGCAATTACTATTTCCAGAAAACCAAGGTCGAACGCAACAAAGATTGGACCATGACCTTCGAAGATGGCCCAAACATCACCCTTTCCATCAACCTCTCTAAGCCAGAGAAGAATAACAAAGACATCGCCAAACTCTTGACCACAGCCTCCACCAATTACCCAAAGTGCGCCCTCTGCGTCGAGAACCTTGGCTTCTATGGCGATGACAAACACGCCGCCAGAATGACGATCAGATACGTCCCTCTCGAATTAGCAGGGGAGAGATGGTATCTCCAATATTCCCCATATGGCTATTTCCGTAACCATTGCATCTGCTTCAAAGAAGACCACATCCCAATGAAGGTCGAAAGGAAGACCTTCGCTAGACTCCTTTCCTTCGTCGAGCAATTCCCTAGCTTCTTCATGGGCAGCAATAGTGACCTCCCGATCGTCGGTGGCTCCATCCTCAACCATGAGCATTTCCAGGGCGGTTCGCCAGTCCTTCCTCTCTTCGCTTCCAAAGACAAAGAAGTCATTTTCACCAGCAAATCCGGGACGAAAGTCGCGAAAGTGGACTCTTTCACGAACACTCTCCGTATCTCTGGCAAAGACAAAGAAGAGATCATGGACCTCGGCGAGAAGATCCTTAATGCTTGGAGAATCTACGACAACGAAGAGCTTGGCATCCTCCATGAGACGGATGGCAATAGACATAACACGGTCACTTCCTACGCGATCAAGAACGGTGAGGAATATCAGCTCATCATCGTCCTCCGTTGCAATATCACGAGCGAGCAATACCCTGATGGCGTTTTCCACGCCCATCCTGAATACCACGCCATCAAGAA
>CAMKAQ010000157.1 GCA_946410525.1 uncultured Caryophanales bacterium
GGGTGAGGATGAGCTGGCCTTTTGGACCAAGTTCGACATATCCCCCATTCTCAAGCTTTTTCATGGCGATGGAGACGCTTGGTTTGCTATAGGAAAAAGACTTGGCGATATCGACCGCTCGGATGTCAGAGCTTCCTCTTTCTTCTTGAAGGATGAGGATTCGCTCAAGATAGTCTTCAGCGGATTCGTGGGTGACAGACATTAGTTAATTCCTCTAACTTCGTTGGTATTAGTTTGGGTTTGTGGGGTTATTTTGTCAAGGAAGGCTCCTCGGTGGCCTCTTCCTCTGCTGGTGCTTCTTCTGGTTTCTCTTCCACTGGTTCAGGTTTGACGTAACCTTTTGGACGCTGCATCAAAAAGATGAAGGTCATCGTTGTCGCTTCATATTTCCACTTCTTGAGGGTCCAGCCTTCTGCGAAATACTCATTGGCCTCCTTTAAGGCTCCAGCGTATTCCCTATTTCTTATGAAATAGTAATCGAATTCGATTTTCTTCTTCTTGTTCATAAATCGATTTCCATTAAGACTGGGCAATGGTCGCTTCCTTTGATATCGGAAAGGATCTTTGATTCCTTGACTTTGTTTTTGAGGGAGTCACTTACGATGAAGTAGTCGATTCTCCAGCCGATGTTCTTTTCTCTACTGTTGAAACGGTATGACCACCAGGAATATTCGACATCCGTTGGATGGAGATACCTGAAGGTATCGACATACCCTTTGGAGAGGAGATTACTGAACATGCTTCTCTCCTCATCGGTGAAGCCAGGGTTATGGTGATTGGAATCAGGGTTCTTTAAGTCGATCTCATTATGGGCGACGTTCAGGTCTCCTGTATATACGACAGGTTTCTTTTTCTCGAGTTCGGCAAAATATTCAACAAGATCGTGTTCGTATTCGGTTCTGAATGGGAGGCGTTTGAGCTCTTCTCCGGAGTTAGGGACATAGGCGCCTACAAAGTAGAAGTCTTCGAATTCAAGGGTGATGACCCTTCCTTCTTCGTCGTATTTGTTGTTGAGGAGGCCATAGTGAACACTTAAAGGTTCCTTCTTGGAATAGATAGCTACCCCACTATAGCCCTTACGGACCTGGGAGGTTCTTTGATATGCGAAATATCCATCAGGAAGAAAAGGGAATTCCTCCTTTGGGTTATCGGTGTATTTGGTTTCCTCGATGACGAAGATATCCGCGTCGAGTTTATTGAAATCAGAAACGAAATCCTTCTTGAGGATGGCTCTGAGTCCATTGACGTTGAATGAAACGAATCTCATATAAGGGGATTATAGCATTCTATACGTGTGTTCCGAAAATGGTTTTCTCAAGTGTTCCCTAAGGGAACCTAATAAGTCTATAATTATGTGATGAGTTTCGTCCCGCTTCATATCTATACAGGGTTTTCTTATCTTAAGAGCGCTTTACCTGCCCAAAGGGTGCCTCTTTTGGCGAAGAAATACGGATTTAGCAAGATCGGCATCACCGATGATGGATCGCTTTCCGGATTCGCACCTTTTGAACGCGCGTGCAAGGATGCAGGCGTCACACCTGTCTACGGCATGGACGCGATCATCGAGGAAGGGACATTCACCCTCTTCGTTGAAAATGAGGCAGGATATAGGAACCTCCTTCATCTGACGAAGCTCGCTAGCGAAAAGAAGCTCGCCTTCTCTCACCTCAAAGAGAGGTCCACTGGATTGGCTCTTGTCTATACGATGGACCCTCAACTATTTGAGAGCCGTTACCAGGCATCTAGCGAAGAGCTCGCTCTAAAGATTTCTGAATACACAAAACCATTTAGCCATGCATATCTTGGCCTACCATATCTACCCCACGACCCAAAGATCGTGAATGACCTCCGTTCTTTCGCGGCCGCTCATTCATTTGAGGTTGTCGCTTTCCCAAAGATTCTCTATGAGAAGCCTGAGGATGCAATCGCTTTAGAAATCCTTCACGCGATTGCCGAGAAGACCAACCTCGAAGAAAAAGAGAAGAAAGGCGACGAATGCTTCATGAAGGAAGAAGACCTTTCGAAGTATTACACCCTCGAGGAGATGAAACGCACGGAGACGATTGCCTCACTTCAAAGCGAATTCAAGCTCATCACCAAAAGAGGTGGCCTCCTTAAGTTCCATAACGACCTCGGCTTATCTAGCCCTGAATATCTCACCAAATTGGCCTTCGATGGATTAAAAGAGAAGGGATTTGCTGAGAATAATGACTACATTAAGCGTCTCAATTACGAATTAGACGTCATCATCAAGATGGGGTATGCGGATTACTTCCTCATCGTCGCCGATTACGTCAATTGGGCGATCACCCATGGCGTCTCCGTTGGCCCTGGCCGTGGATCAGGTGCAGGGTCACTTGTCTCTTATTGTTTGGGCATCGTTACCGTTGACCCAATCAAATACGGGCTCCTCTTTGAGCGTTTCCTCAATCCTGAGCGTATCTCCCTCCCTGATATCGACTGCGACTTCGCCGACGATAGGCGTGACCTCGTTGTCAGATACATCCAAAACAAATACGGCGAAGACCATGTCGGTTATGTTTTGACCACCCAGAATATCAAAGCCCAGCAGGCCTTAAGGGATATCGGAAGGGTTTACCAGTATAGGCAAAACGAGATTGAGCTCATGTGTTCAAGCATCGTCGATCCTCGTCTCTCTTTGAGAGAGAACTACAAACGTAGCCCTAAGCTCAAAGAGCTAGTTGATTCTGACAAATACTTCCTTACCTACATCTCTTTAGCGGCCAAAATTGAAGGCATCCCAAG
>CAMKAQ010000158.1 GCA_946410525.1 uncultured Caryophanales bacterium
CAAGAAGTTCGACCTCCTCGAAGAGTCTAACGAAGTCATGGCTAAGACCATCAAAGAAGAGACCAACAAGTATTTGAAACAGGTCCTTCTCGATGCCTGCGCCCATATGAAAAACGGCTACAACCGTTCTGACAACTAGTTAGAAAACACTGCCAAAAACGAAAATCCACAGCGAATTTGCTGTGGATTTTTTTGTTTTAGATGTTTTTGAGGATGTCTTTGCAGCACCTGATGATTTGGGTAAGCGCTTCTTCGTGTCTGCCATCGTACCAAGGGTCAGCGACCTCATGGACGGATGGGGTGAATTTGAAGATCGGCATATAGATATGTTTGGTGTCAGGGATTCTCCATAAGGCTAGGTCGAGATTGGATCTATCCATGTAGAAGATGTAATCAGCTTCAGCGTATTCTTCTGGCGTTATCCTTTGGGCGAAATGCCTTTCATAGGGGATGTCCGCTCTATCTAAGGCTCTTTTCATTGGAGGATATGTGTCATTGCCATATTCCTCGTTAGAGACACCTCTTGAAAAGATATGGAATTCGCTTTCTCTTCCTTCCTCTTTGACGAGCTTCTTAAAAACAAATTCCGCGGCTGCGCTGCGGCAGATGTTTCCATGGCAAAGGAAGATGACTGTCTTCATTAGTGGCGGCCCTCGTCATCAAAACATTCGACATAACGTCCGCTGAAAGATGGTTCTTCGCCAGCTTCACGAAGATGGGAGATGTCGCCAAATTGCTGTAAGCGGAATGAAGCGACGCCTTTTCTTCTTTCTTCGGTGATGATGTAGGTGAAACTAGTTGGATCTGAGATAGAGCCTTGGAGGAAAACCCAAGGTGAACAATTCATAAGATGGGAGAGGATGACGGACTCAACGCCGAAATGACAAACCAAGCAGATTGTGTCGTGGTTTTGTTTGGTTACTTCGTAATAGGTGCTCTTTCTCTTGTAGCCATAAGTTTCTAAAAGAGAATCGAGTCCATCGCAGACTTCTTTATAGGTGGCAGGAATGAGGCTCTCTTTGACCCTAGGAACCTCTCTCCAGTTTTCGGTGAGAAGCTCTTTTTCTTTATCAAGGTCTTCTGGAAGATAATCCCAGCATCCATAGGTTGAAGGAATGGTAACTCTGACGTATCCAGGGAAAGGTCCGAATTCCCTAAGCCAAGGGAAGGTTGTAGCTTCTTTTCCAAAGGCTTCTAAGATAGGCTCGGCGGTTTCTTTAGCCCTTCCTAAAGGAGAACAGTAGAAATCTTTGATTTCTGGGAAGTTTTTCTTGAGGAAAGAGGCCAAGATTTTGGCTTCTCTTTTCCCTTTCTCAGTGAGGGTGTCAGGGTTATATATCGGTTCGCCATGGCGGATGATGAGCAGTTTCATTTCAAAAGCCTTCTCTGTACCTAATGAAAGATAATCGAAAAGCGACTATATTTCAATTTTTCCGCTAAGAAATGTTTTATATAAAACAAACCCTTTAAAAGTAATTGACAAACCTCGTCCATTTCATTAATATCATTCGTGCGCTAAAAAGCGTAACAATCCCTGGGTCTTTAGCTCAGCTGGGAGAGCGCCTCCATGGCATGGAGGAGGTCGAGAGTTCGAGCCTCTTAAGATCCACCAGATTGAAACTAACGGGTCGAATTGGCCCGTTTTTTTGTGCTTTCTTCTATATAATAGGGAATATGGAAAAGTTCCGTTGGTGTTTTATCGGCGTCGGAGGCTTGTCTAACCGCGTGGCTAGGCAGCTTCTTCCTTCAGGCCGTCATGAGATCGTTTCTTGCTACCGTAGGAACAAGGCGAAGAACGAAGAATGGGCTAAGAAGTTCCATTCAAAAGCCTATGATTCAGCGAAAGAGGCTATTCTCGCCCCGGGCGTTGATGCCGTTTATGTCGTAACCCCACATAGCAACCACCTCGAATACGCGAAGCTCGCTCTTTCTTTAGGCAAGCCTGTTCTCGTTGAAAAACCTTTCGCTGTCTCAGAGAAAGAAGCCAAAGAGCTTTTTGAATACGCGCAAGAAAAGAACCTCTATATCAGCGAAGCGATGTGGACGTTCTATTCGCCGGTTGGTCAGAAGGCTATCGAATGGGTCCGTAGCGGTCGTTTAGGAAAGATAACCAAGGCCGAAGGCGCCTTTAAGGTTCCTCTGTGTGCTAGAGATAGAAGAATCGATCCTAAACGTGCTGGCGGAGCTTTGCTCGACTTAGGCGTTTACCCAATGACCTATATGTACCGGTGCTTTGGCAAGCCTAAGAGCATGAAGTGTTTCCCGTGCATCAAAAATGGCGTTGATTACCATGAGACCATAGAACTGCAATACGATGGTTTCACTGCCCGTGTTTTAGCGGGTTTTGATGGCCTTCTGTACAAGAATTACGCAGTTTTTGCTGGGGAAAATGGAATTTTGAAGGTTCCTGAAGCCCATAGAACATGGCATGCCTATATCAAAACAAAAGAGGGAACCGAACATTGTCGATTCCCAACTTCATATCTTCATGAATTCGATGCCGTTTCCGAGGATATCAAGGCTCACAAACTCGAGAGTGAGCTAGTTCCTCATCAAGCGACGCTCGATGTCTTATCGATGATGGATGAATGCCGCAAACAGATGGGTGTCATCTATCCGTTCGAGAAGTAATTAATCTTGGATTGCTAAGCCGCAGCTCTTGAAGAACTCGGCAGCCTCATCAACCCATGTAGCGTTCTCAGCTGGAATGCCTTTAAGCTTTTCGGCATTAAA
>CAMKAQ010000159.1 GCA_946410525.1 uncultured Caryophanales bacterium
CCACATGGGTCAGGAAATCGGCCAAAGCAAGTTTGGAAATGAGAACTCCTACAAAGCCGGAGACACCATCAACAAATTCTCTTACGTACTTTTAGACTCCAAACACATGGAGGCCAATTTCTTCCGAGATTTACTGGATTTTCGTCGAACGTTTAAATCCCTTAAATCGCCTGATTTCTCCAAAATCGCTCCGAATGTCGATGTAAAAGAAATAGGTGGAGGCGCTATTCTCGTAGTACTACACGACGAGAAGTCCTTCTACCCATTCAAAGACATCTCGATATTCCTCAATCCTACAAACGAGGCTATCAATTATTCGTTTGAGAAAGCCGTAACCCTTCTCTTCACCGGGGGCGGAAAGGCTTTAGGAACGAATACGAAACTCAATAACGTCTTGGTACCAAAAGGATCTCTTCTAGTCGTGGCAAATTGATCGACGAATAGGAGGAAATACCAATGATTTCGACCACGCTTCTCGCCGGTGAACTCGGCGACGTTTTTGCTCTCAAAAGCGGAGAGCTTTACCGCTACGTCAATCTTCATGCCGTGGCGGACCTTTACGCCGAAAGGCCTTTTGGGATGGTCTTCAAAGTCCCAGTCCACGCTTTTGGGAACATCAAAACATCTTTCTACTCTCTTCCAAATGGAACACGCGTAATCGTGCGCGGTTGGATTGAGACAAGAGACGAGATCGGAGTCGTCGTCATTTCTGAGCTTGAGGAGCTTTTCCCATTTTCCAAAGAGAAGAGAGCCGTGTCTTCAAGAAAGCCTTCTACCAAAGAATTAAGAAGCGTTGCTTAGCCTATTGGCTACAAGGTGCTATAATTTGAGGCATGTGCAACAAGTATATTAGAATCGTACCTACTCTCGGTGTCAGAATCCTCCATGATTATCTGCACCATTTCAGAAAAAGAGCTAAGCACCCTGAAAGATACCCTTGGGAAGAAAGATGGGGAAAGACTCAGAAAACCCTTCGCTCTTTGACCCGCCATTTCCATATGGATATCCGCGTTGAGGGTTTTGAAAATTACGAAAACCTCAACAAATCCGGGGAAAAAGCCCTGATTGTTGCAAATCATACCTCGTTCTTAGATCCGCTTATCCTTATGTCATTCATCAAGGAACCTCTCCTTTTGGTTGGCAAAAAAGAAGTGGAGGAGATGCCTTTCGTCGGCGTCGCTTTCAAATCGATCAGCGGTGTCTTCATGGATAGAGAAGACCTCAAACAGTCCCTCAAGATCATCCTTGAGTGTAGCAATACCTTAAAAACCAAGAAAGGCTCCGTCCTCATTTTCCCAGAAGGAACAAGAAACAAGGACGCTGAGAATACCCTTCCTGCCGATTACCATGCTGGCACCTTTAAGGCCGCGACTCGTGTCGGAGCGCCTATCATCCCGATCGCCATGTGGGGCAACTTCCGTGGTCTAAAGACCAAACCAGACTATAAATCGCTCCCAATCAGCATCGTTTTTGGAAAACCAATCACCGCTGAAGAATATAAAGACCTTTCTAGCGAAGAACTCGCCGAGAAAGTCCGTGAGTGGACCATCTCAGAGATCGAGCGTCTTAAGAAATTCGACAAAAAGTACTTTGAAATGGGCGAACAAAAAATCCCTCTCCGCAAGAGGAAGAGGGATATCTTCGTCCGTTATGACTTCGATGAGATGAAGGAAATCGCCTAATCTCCGAAGATTTTTCTTTGTTTCGCCATCACTATGCAGCTCTTTGGATAGTGGTTTTTGGCGATGCCTTGGGTGACTTTGACGAAACCTAAGTTGACGTTATCGTAGCTCACGATGTAGAAGCCGTCTTCTTTATCCATCGGGAAGGTGTTTCCGTAGATGTAGGCTTTGGCTTCCTCTTCGGTGATCTTGACGGAATAAGAGACATCAAGATAGGCAGCGAGGTGGTGGTCAGGGATGAAGAGGCCGCTGTCACGCATCTCGAAGAGTTTGACGCCATATCTCAAGATATTGAGATGGCTGACATCGAAGTGCTGGTATAAGGAATAGAATTTGTCTCTACGAAGCTCGTTGCTTCTCTCCTGGATGCCATAGTCTTGGCAGAAGAGTTTGTATCTTTCGTTAGAGATAATGGTCTTTTTGGTTTTAACGATGGTTCCTGGCTTTTTGAGGAGGCAGATGAACTGTCCTTCGCCTTCGAAGTGGTTTGGATGAAGGCGGACAGCTTCAGGAAGAGCGCTAGTCCTATAGAAGGATGGGTCTTCTGGAAGAGGAACGATCTCGATTTCCTTGTGTTTCTCTTTGAAAGCAAGGATAACGGCCTCGTCTTCCTCATAAGAGAAGGAGCAGGTGCTGTAAGAGATGATTCCGCCAGGTTTAAGCATGTTATAGGCAAGCTCAAGAAGCTCGCTTTGACGTTTGGCGTTCGCTTTGACTTTGGAATATTTCCAATCTTGTTCGGCCGCTTCGTTCTTTCTCATCATCGCGGAGCCGCTGCATGGGGCATCGAGGATGATTTTATCGAAGGTGTCGCCGAAGTGGACGTATGAGAAGACGAAGTCAGTAGAGGAAACGACGATGTTTCCGCGACCCATTCTCTCGACGTTTTGGGACATTTCTTTGGCTCTTGGGTAAGAGATATCGTTAGAGATGATGCAACCTTTGCCATTCATGGCGATGGAAGCGCCGATGCTCTTGCCGCCAGGGGCAGCGCACATATCGAGGATGACGTCATCTTCCTCTGGCTTAAGGAAGTAGTTGACCATCATCT
>CAMKAQ010000160.1 GCA_946410525.1 uncultured Caryophanales bacterium
GTCGTAGACGTAATAATCACAAGTTAATAAATCGATGTAGGAGTCTCCGTCATTGGCTGCCATGGTTGGAGCGCCATTACCAGTGAGGAGGGTTCTGCCATCGAGACCATTGATGCCATTTGTACCATTGGCGCCATCGTTTCCACGGATGCTGCCTTGGGAAGTCCAAGTGTTTCCGCTCTTGGTGAAATATTCCCAAGTGGTCGTGTTGATGTAAGAGTCTCCACTATTGCCATCTGTGGCGACAGGGTCAACTGTGCCAGTCAAAAGAGAGGCGCCATCAGCACCATTGACACCGTTTTTAACAACGAAGGTGCTTGTTGTGGAATCAGAATAATTGATTGTGTATGTGTTAAATATACCTTCGGTGACAGGTCCGGTAACGGAGGTTATGCCCCTTCCAGCAAGGCTTGCGATCCATTCACTCTCGGTAAGAGCAGTGCCCGGGTTGATGGAGACGTAAATCTCGTAGGCGGATAAGCCGTTTTGGCCATTCTCACCATATAAAGAAGCGATCCAATCGCCCTCACTCAAATCTGGGTCGATGTGGTTATCACAATAGATTTGATATGCTGATTTGCCATTTTCTCCAGCAAGGGAGGCAAGCCATTCGGCCTCGGTCCCTTCATAACCGTGAGCCACGGCGAGTTCATAGGCGGATTTGCCGTTTTGGCCAGCTGGGCCGACAGCGCCTGCTTCGCCGATGAGGCTTTGGAGCCATTCGGCCAAGGTGCCCTCATAGCCGTTGTCTACGGCGAGTTCATAGGCAGATTTTCCATTCGTGCCGTTTTGGCCGGCAGGACCGGTCGCAGAGATACCTGTATCGGCCTCATCGACGAACCAATTGCCGTTTGTGCCAATCGCGATCGTTGGGGTGTGGCCATTGGTGCCAGGGAATCCCTGAATACCTTGCTCACCGTTTGTACCATTCGTGACAAGGAAAATAGAGGTCGTGTTATCGGTGTATGTGATGGTGTATTCGTCTATTTGCCCATAGGTATTGGTTTTATCAATTGAGACGATGCCTCTTCCAGCTTCGCCTTGCGGGCCTCTGAGGCCTTCTGCCCTGATACCCAAATCGACTCCGTCGACAACCCAGTTGCCGTTGGCGCCCACCGCAATCGTTGGGGTGTGGCCATCTTCACCTGGTAAGCCTTGGATGCCTTCGGTTCCGTCTTTGCCATTCGTGACAAGAAAAGTGGAGGTCGTGTTATCCGAATACGTGATCGTGTATTCGTCGACGAGTCCGAGAGTCTTTGTTTTCTCGATCTTAACGATTGACCTTCCCTCTTTTTCGCTTCCATCGATCACAGTCGGATCGACTTGGGCGTTTTTGTTCATCGCGTGGAAGCCGATAGCCACCGCCGCGCACGAAAGAGTAATGGCAGATAAAATAACGATGTTCGCAATCGTCTTTCCTAGTGATTTAGCCATAACTATCCCCCTTTGGCTGGTTATGCGTTTTTAGATACACTGAACGAATTATAGCCTAAACGGAAAAAAATACCGATAGGCAAAAGTGATTGTAAAGCGAATGTAAAGATTAGATTCTATCTAACTATTTCTTCTTTCCTAAGGAAACGCTTGCTGTTTCAAATCGTTTGTAAAAATTGAAAAAATCGCCTGAAGATTTTACATTCAGGCGAAATAGTTTCCCTAAAAAACTACTTATGCGGCTGGCTCAGGTTTCGGTTCGGTGAGCTTTACAAGTTGACGGATGGCGATTGCACCAAGGGAGTTGCCGATCGTGACGATGAGGACATTGAGAATGGCTTCCCCTCCCCAAGCGTTCGCAGCGCTGAAATAGAACATATTGGCGATGCAGTGCTCGCTACCGACGACGACGAAGCCAGCAACAGCGAAGATAAGACCTAAGGTTCCGATGACGCCTGGTTTCTTTTTGAAGAGGTCGACCGCGAAATAAACGAAGATTCCGCAGATGAAACCTAAGAGCAATGGGGTAAGAGGCCCTTCGTTGGTTCGGAGTTCAACGATCCCTTGAACAACATAAGGGACGCAGTTGGCTCCGTAGCAGATATAGCCAATCGCCACAGCGCCAACGATGTTTCCAAGATATCCGAAAAGGAGATCAAGGAGGTAATTAGGTTTGTTGTCTAAGACATACCCGATTTTTCCGGTGAAAAGGAAGAAACCGAATGAACAAACGCAAAGCAAACCAATCGAGAACATGAATGAACCAGCGACATGGCCAATGACAACAGGCTCAGCAAAAAAGGATTTGCAAGCAAGGAAAGCAAGTCCGCCTAAGCCGATCGATGCGCCGGCGGCAATGCCAAGAAGAAATGTTTTAAGGAAACGATGCATATTTCTGACCTCCACAACAAATAAGATACGCTTTCTTTCTAAATTTAGAAAGAAGATAGGAAACTTCTTGCGATTTTCCCCGCTTTGAGGGCAGCTTTCTTGGCGTTAACAGGATATTCGTCAGCGCTATTCTCGGCGTCGCTGATCGTACGGAGGCAGGCAAACGGGATGCCTGCGTTATAGGCGACCATGGCGGCTGCGGAGCTTTCCATCTCCACCGCGACCGCTTGGAATGTCTCTTTCATCCATTTCTTCTTCTCGTTATCGGCGACGAACTGATCGCCGGAGATGATGTTCTCGAAAACCCCGTCTTTTGAGGCTTCGAGAAGGTGTTTGTTCATTAACTCGGAGGTTTTGAAATAGATGAGATTACCATCTTTTGTCTGGACTAAGCCATATGGG
>CAMKAQ010000161.1 GCA_946410525.1 uncultured Caryophanales bacterium
GGGAGTAGTTCTTGAGGTTAATAGGTCTGACTAAATAGTCGGCGTCGTCGATGTAGTAATCGATCTGGCTCTTGGAATGGTAATGGTTTCCAAGGGTGACGCAATCGACACCGCTTTCGACGAGGAAATGGTAATTGGATTCGGTGAGGCCTTTTCCGTGTGAGGCATTCTCGCCATTGGCGATAACAAAATCAACGCCATATTTTTTGACGAGTTTAGGCAAAGAAAGATGGACCGCGTCGCGACCCACCTTCCCCACAATATCTCCAAAGAAAAGGATTCTCATCTTCCTTTGATTATTTCGCTAATTCGTTAGCGCGGTACTCACGGATGACGGAGACCTTGATCTGACCTGGGTAGGTCATAGTGGTCTCAATCTGCTCACGGAGCTGCTGCGCCATTCTGACGGCTTCGGCGTCGCTGACTCTCTCAGGGATGACCATGACACGAATCTCACGGCCGGCCTGCATAGCGTAAGCCTGCTGAACGCCATCGTAGCCTTTGGCGATCTCTTCAAGCTGAGTGATACGTTTGGTGTAGGTCTCAAGAGTCTCGCTTCTAGCACCTGGGCGGGCAGCGCTTAAGGTATCGGCGGCAACGACGAGGTGGGAGATGACGCTCTTAAGAGGGACATCGCCATGGTGGCCTTCGATTGAGTTGACGACGACGTCTGGCTCGCCATACTTTCTGGCAAGTTCAGCGCCTAAGGAAGCATGTGAACCTTCTTGCTCGAAGTCGATGGCTTTGCCAATGTCATGGAGAAGACCAGCGCGACGGGCTAAGTTCTGATCAAGGCCAAGTTCAGCGGCCATGATGCCGGTGAGATAACCGACTTCGATGGAATGCTGAAGGACATTCTGACCATAAGAGGTGCGGTATTTGAGTTTGCCAAGGACGGCGAGGAGCTCACGGTTGATGCGTGGGAGACCAAGCTTGTTGGCGGCATCGACGCCGGCTTTCTGGCAATCGTTTTCGACTTCGCCTTTGAACTTCGCAGCGATCTCTTCGATTCTGCCTGGCTGGATACGGCCATCTTTGACGAGGGCTTCCATGGTTCTACGGGCGATTTCTCGTCTGATTGGGTTGAAGCAGCTGATAGTGATGACTTCTGGGGTATCGTCGATGACGAGGTCAACACCAAGGGTGCTTTCAAGGACACGGATGTTTCTTCCTTCACGTCCGATGATACGTCCTTTGAGTTCATCGGTTGGAAGAGCGATGACGGCAACCGAACGTTCGGTGGTAACATCTTGAGCGTACTTGTCGCAAGCAAGGGCGAGAAGATCTCTGGCCTTGGCTTCAGCGGTGTCTTTGGCCTCATCTTCCGCGTTCTTGATGTAGGCGGCGATTTCGGTAGACATCTTGCTTTCAACTCTAGCCATGATTTCGTCGTGGGCTTCCTTGACGGACATGCCGGAGACTTTCTCAAGCTCGGAGATGATGGCATCGATCTTCTTGTCGAGTTCCTCAGACTTTCTGTCATTGGCCTCGATCTTCTGGGAAAGGGTTTCGCTCTTTCTGTCTAAAGCGTTCTCTTTCTGGACAAGGGCATTGTCACGGGCGTCGATAGCCTCTTCACGGGCATCGAGTTTGTTTTGAGCAAGCTGAATCTCTTGTTTCATCTGACGGATTTCGTTCTGAGCGTTCTGCTTCATCTCGAAGGCAGTCTGCTTAGCGTCGATCTCCGCGTTTTTGGTGATTCGCTCGGCCTTGATTTCCGCGTCGCGAACGATCTGTTTCGAACTCTTCTCAGCACTCTTAACTTTTCCGTTGGTGACGAACTGCATCACGAAGAAAGTTCCGAGGATACCGAGTAAAAGAGCAACGCAGATAAGGACTATTGCTAATACTGGGTCCATAAATTTTTATAACTCCTAAAAAATGATAAGCATCAAAGGCTATACCCATTCATTAAAATGAAAGAATTCCGTTTTCTGGATATGTGTATATCACGGGGATCGTTCCCGAAACGTAACCTAGCCAATCTATATGAATTGGGTAGCGGACCATTTGGTACCAAGGAAATTATAGAAACTAGAGTTAAAAAACTCTATAGCGAATAGCAAAGTTTACACAAAAATATTTAGGAAAGCGCTTATAAAAAGCGAAAAATCACCTACAAAACCCAATTATTTTTGCATTTTGCCACAAAAAAAGACCCGTGAATCAACGGGCCTAGTTTTTGGACAGATTATTCAATAACCTCACCATCGTCGGTGGCAGCCACTCCACTGGCGGCGAAGGAAGCACGAATCTTCTCTTCGATCTCTTTGGCGATTTTCTCGTTGGAGAGGAGGAAGTCTTTAGCGGCTTCGCGGCCGTTTCCGATCTTCTCGCCATCGATGACATACCAGTTGCCGGTCTTCTGGATGAATCCTTTTTCGACACCGACATCAAGGAGTTCGCCTTCTTTGGAGATGCCTTTGCCGAAGATGATGTCGACGGAGCAGCTCTTGAATGGCGGGGCGACCTTATTCTTAACGACTTTGACTTTGACGGTGTTACCGATGATATCGACACCGGCTTTGATGGCGTCTTGTCTTCTTAAGTCAACACGGATGGAGGCGTAGAACTTAAGGGCACGGCCACCGGTCGTGGTCTCTGGGTTGCCATAGAAGACTCCGACTTTCTCACGGAGCTGGTTGATGAAGATGACGCAGCATCCAGTCTTGTTTAGG
>CAMKAQ010000162.1 GCA_946410525.1 uncultured Caryophanales bacterium
CTTCCTAATTCCGTCGAGACGATCGGCCCTAACGCTTTCAGGGATTGTTATTCATTAACACGTATCAACATCCCAAGGAAAGTCAGTTCAATAGGGGAGTACGCCTTCCAGAACTGCTATTCGCTCGCAATGATTACTGGTCTTGACGACATAAATAGCGACCTCGACGAAAGAATAATCGGCCAATACGCCTTCCAGAATTGCTACTCCTTGACCTCTTTGAGGCTGAGTCTCAGGAAAAGTCTCACGATCCGCGATCAGGCTTTCGAATACTGCAACGGCCTCAGCTATGTTGAGATATACACCAATGATGGCGCGGTCTTAGAGATCGGTAATAGTGCCTTCCACGCTTGCAACGGCCTCACTTCCGTTTACTTCGGCTCTTTCAATGACGCGAAGATCATCCTCGGTAACTACGCCTTCCACGACTGCAAATCGCTCACATATCTTGGCATTTCCTCCAACACCAGGGACATGGAGATCGGTTATAGTGCCTTCCAGAACTGCTCTTCCCTCCTTTTCGTTGAGAACAATTCCAAGGATCTCGTTATCGGAATGCAGGCTTTCTCTCGCTGCAGATGCCTTAGGTATTTCACGGACGATGGCAGTAGCAATGGCACGATCAAATCCATCGATTCCAGTGCCTTCAACGGCTGCTGGTCGCTTGAGACGATTAAGGTTAATGGCCTCACGAGCCTAGGAAGCTACGCTTTCGGTGGGTGCTATGCCCTTAAGAGCATCTCTCTCCCAGACACCGTCACCTCGATGAGCTATGGCGTATTCTATGGCTGCACTGGCTTAGAATCGGTCAAACTCCCTCATAACGCGAGCGTCTATATCCTCCCTGAATCGACCTTCTATAACTGCACTTCTTTGAAGAGCTTCGAAATTCCGGATACCATCACCAGGATCGATGCTTATGCCTTCTCCGGAAGCGGCCTCGAGTCCATCGTGATTCCTGACACTGTGACCTTGATCGAAGACGGCGTCTTCTCTAACTGCGCTTCACTTAGAAGCGTTAAGCTCCCAGAGAACGCCAGCATCACTGAGATCAATTACGCCATGTTCAGTGGCTGCACCTCTTTGGAATCGATCCGCATCCCAGAGAACATCACCACGATCGGAGGCAACGCTTTCTATGGATGCACCTCTCTCAAGACGATGACGATCATCATCAACTCGACGAAGATCCTTTATACCGGTCAGAACGCTTTCTATGATTGCGAGCTCACGACCATCAACTTCACGGGAACGCAGTCTGAGTACGAAGCCTTCACAACGGCCCCAGGCGCCAACGCCTACCTCGAAAGCGGTAACGACGCGATCAAGAACACGGCTCCTGGCTTAACCATCAATTACAACTACGTTGAGGCATAAGGAGGTCTAAACATGAGCAACACCAAAAAGAAAACCAGCAAAGGCCTTCTTGGCTTCTATATCACAAGCGGAATCCTCACCGTCCTCGATCTCATATTCTTCTTCGTCTTCGGTTTCTTGACCGAAGGAGTGGGGGACCCTGAGGTCAATGGCATCGGAAGCGTCTTCTCTTATCACTTCCAAGGCATCGGCAAGCTCTTTGGCTTCGCCTATGGCGAGGATTTGGGAAGCTTCGCGCTTAGCGTCCTACTATACGCCTTCATCATTTGCTTCGTCATCTTCCTTGTTGCGGCGGCTATCGTTGCCACAAAGAAGAACAGAAGGATCATGTGGTGGGCCATTGCCATCGTTGGCGTTGACCTTATTGGCTACGCCGTGTTCGCTAGCGGAACCGCGAAATACTTCCAGATTCTCAATAGCGAAGGCGTCTTCGCTGGTAAAACCGGTCTCGTCTTCGTGACTTACGCCCTCATCATCCTTGGCGTCGTCCATTTCATATGCTCGATGGTCTCTTACTTCTGGTCCATCGTCGAGGCTTTTAAAAACCCAGGTCTCGTTAACGGAGAAGAGGCAGAAGCGAAAAAACAGATTGCTCGTCCTTCAAAGGGAAGCGCTTTGATCAAGACTAACACCTATTCCCATAATAACCAGAAAAAAGCCCATCACATGGGTAAAAAGGTCAGAAGGCCTTTGATTATTCAGAACTTCTACGAATGTCGCCACAAAAAAGCGTAGAAAGAAGAAAACCTCGCAATTAAAAAGCCACCGCTTTGGTGGCTTTTCTTTTTGTGTTCGTTATTTGATGACGCTGAACGCGTAAGTGGTCTTGGAATGGAATTCCTCGTTGGCCCTAAGGATTGTGGTGCCATATTGATCCCATTCAGGATGGTTGATCATGTCAGGGAACATCTGAGTCTCTAAGCAAATGCTGCCTTGTCCATCGCGGTAAAGCTGAAGACCCGCTCTATCGGTATAGACATCGACTTTCAGGCCAAGGCTCACGCCCGTCATCGTCGCGACTTTCCTATAGCCCGTTCCATTAAGGACGTAGTTGTCGTCGTATGACTCGTTATTGGAGAAGTTCTTCTCGGTCGTGTAATCGAATTTGGTTCCGGTGACACTGGAAATCGCGCCTGTTGGGATTTGGTTGGAAAGAGGGGTGTAATTGGCTGCATCGATCCAAAGCTTGTGATTGGCGTCGCTATAATTGCCGTTAAGAGACATGAACAAGTGGTTGGTTGGGCTATAGAGGGTATCGGCATCGCTTGTG
>CAMKAQ010000163.1 GCA_946410525.1 uncultured Caryophanales bacterium
ACTTCATCATGGGCAGAAGCGAGAACTCAAGAAACAGAGTCTTCACCTTCAAGGACAATGTCCTCTACACCGAGCCATTCGATGCCTCAAAAGTCCAGGACCCATCGCTTATCATCTACGCCGCGGTCAGAGACATCGACAACAAGATGATCGTCACCAACGGCGACCAAACCGATACCATCTACGAAGGCCTCAAAGCCGGCAAATGCATGAAATGCGCCCTCAAGAGCCGCGCCTTTGAGCCAGACTTCCCTAACCTCACCCCACGCATCTCTGGTGTGCTCAAATTCGAAGGAAACGATTTCTCCTACGAGATGTCGATCCTTAAATCCGCTGACGAGAAAGGAACCGCCTGCAACCGTTACTATTTCGAATATGATGCCCTCCCAGGACTTGGACACTTCATTCACACCTACGTCGGCGACGGAAACCCAATCCCAACCTTCCAGGGTGAGCCTGAAAGAGTGGCCGTCCCTAACGATATCGACGAATTCACAAACGATATCTGGACCGGCTTAAACGAGAACAACAAGATCTCCCTCTACGTCAGATACGTTGACTTAGCTACCAAAGAAGTCACCACAAGACTTATCAATAAAAACAAATAAGGAGGCAAAGATGGAAGAAAGAAAAGGATACATTTCACCATTCTCGACCCGCTACGCCAGCGAGGAGATGCAGTACGTTTTCTCTAACGACTTCAAGTTCCAGACTTGGAGAAAACTCTGGGTTTCTTTGGCCAAAAGCGAAAAGAAATTAGGCCTTGATATCACCGATGAGCAAATCGCTGAGCTCGAAGCCCACGTTAATGACATCAACTACGACATCGCCGAAGAAAGAGAAAGAATCGTCAGGCATGACGTCATGTCTCACGTCTACGCTTACGGTCAGCAATGCCCAAAAGCGGCCGGCATCATCCATTTAGGCGCCACATCTTGCTACGTTGGCGATAACACCGATGTCATCATCCTTAGGGAAGCCAGCAAGATCATCCTTAAGAAAGCCGCTCAGGTCTTAAGCAACCTCAAAGCCTTTGTCCTCAAGTACAAAGACCTTCCTTGCCTTGCTTACACCCATCTCCAGCCAGCCCAGCTTACCACGGTCGGCAAGAGGGCCACTTTGTGGATGAACGAGCTTGTGATGGACGTCGAAAACCTCGTCTATCAGATGGATAACCTCAAGCTCCTTGGCCAAAAAGGCACCACGGGAACCCAAGCTTCCTTCATGGACCTTTTCGGCGGCGATGAAGCAAAGGTCAAAGAACTCGAGAAACTCATCGCAAACGATATGGGCTTCGAAGCCTGTGTCCCTGTTTCAGGACAGACCTATTCCCGCAAGGTCGATAGCTATTTCCTAAGCGTCCTTTCGGGATTTGCGCAATCCGCCTACAAATTCTCCAATGACCTCCGTATCCTCCAATCCTTCGAAGAGATTGAGGAGCCATTCGAGAAGAGCCAGATCGGCAGCTCCGCGATGCCATACAAACGCAACCCAATGAGAAGCGAAAGAATCTCTTCCCTTGCGAGATACGTCATCGTTGACTCGATCAACCCAGGTCTTACCGCTGGCACCCAATGGTTTGAAAGAACCCTTGATGACAGCGCCAATAAGCGTGTCTCCGTCGCTGAGGCTTTCTTAGCGGTGGACGCCATCCTCAACATCTACATCAACATCTCATCGAACCTCGTCGTCTATGAGAACGTCATCCGTCGCCGTGTCATGGAAAAACTCCCATTCATGGCCACTGAGAACATCATGATGGAAGCCGTCAAACGCGGTGGCAACCGTCAAGAGCTCCATGAAGCGATCCGCGTCCACTCGCAAGCGGCCGCCTACGAAGTCAAGATGAATGGCAAACCAAATGACCTCATCGATAGACTCGTCGCCGACCCGATGTTCAACCTCAAAAAGGAAGACATCGAAAAAGAGCTCGATCCTGCCAAATACACCGGCAGAGCCTCATCCCAAGTTGTTGAATTCATCACTGAATTCGTCGACCCACTTCTTAAGAAATACCAAGGTGAAGAAATCACCGCTACTTTGAAAGTCTAAAAAGGAGAAAAACAATGAAAGAATTCGAACTCAAATACGGTTGCAACCCAAATCAGAAGCCATCGAAGATCTACATGGCTAACGGAGAAGATCTCCCAATCGAAATCCTCAATGGCCGCCCAGGCTACATCAACTTCCTTGACGCCTTCAACTCTTACCAGCTCGTCAAAGAGCTCAAAGAAGCCCTTGGATACGTCGCCTGCGCTTCCTTCAAACACGTCTCTCCAACCAGCGCCGCCATCGGCCTCCCTCTCGATGAGAAACTCAAGAAGGCCTGCTTCGTCGATGACGTCAAAGGCTTAGACGAATCACCAGTTGCCTGCGCTTACGCCAGAGCCAGAGGCACCGACAGAATGTGCTCATTCGGCGATTGGGTCGCCTTCAGCGATGAAGTCGATCTCACAACCGCTTTGATGGTCAAGCGCGAAGTCAGCGACGGCATCATTGCTCCTAGCTACTCTCCAGAGGCCCTCGAAGTCTTGAAAGCCAAGAGAAACGGCACTTATAACGTCGTCAAGATTGACCCAAGCTACGTCCCACAAGAAAAAGAGACCAAGCAGGTCTATGGCATCACCTTCGAGCAAGGCAGAAAC
>CAMKAQ010000164.1 GCA_946410525.1 uncultured Caryophanales bacterium
GATGGAGCCGATGAAACCACCGACGTAGCCAACGATGTTGATCCAGCCATTGGCACGGCTTCTAAGCGGTTTTGGCGTCAAATCTGGCATCAAAGCGACGGCAGGAGAACGATAAGACATCATGAAGACGATGATGAGGACCATCATGCCGATCATGCCGATGGTGTATCCGGTGACACCGGCGATTGTGGCGGCCATGCCTTCATTGAAGAAGAATGGAATGAACGGCATGACGATCGCGGTGACGATGGAACCGACAAGGATATAAGGCATACGTTTGCCGATCTTGGTCTTGGTCTTGTCTGAAAGGTTTCCGAAGATTGGCATGATGAATAAGGCGGCGATATTATCAAGAGCCATGATGATACCGACGACCCATTGGACATCCTTAAACTCGTCAGGCCCGATAAAGCCTTGGCAGAGGATGCTCGTCATATTGAATTCTTTGTATTTGGCAAAGTCCCAAGCTGAGGTGTGATTAATAAACGCGTCTAACGCATCTTTATATGCATCTTGGTACATCGTCTTAGCGAATAAGAACGAAAGCATAGGCGAGCAGTATGAGTTATAAAGCTGCCAAACAAGCAGGATTCCGAAGAACGCCATGCCGATCAAAAGGGTGCGCTTAAGATAGGCTTTGTCAAACTTAAGCTCTTTCTCTTTTTCCATAGAAGAAGACTCCTTATTTCCTATAGGGTGGTAAACCCTATAAATTCAATGCTGTTCCATTATAAAGTGCGCGTGAAATCTAGTCAAAAACTACCAAGTAAAAATCAAAAGAAAATATAGATAATAGGCAAATTTCCTCACGTCCAGAAGATAGTTCAAAATGAAATTGACGAGGTTGCTACGCAATGATATATTATTATCCGCACGTTTAGGCGGCCTCTATGTCTGGATGCTTAGCTCAGCGGGAGAGCATCGCCCTTACAAGGCGGGGGTCACAGGTTCGAAACCTGTAGCATCCACCAAGTGAGAAAAAGAACGTGTATGTCCTTAGCATCGTGGGCGAATAGCGAAGTGGCCAAACGCGGCTGACTGTAAATCAGCTCCTAACGGTTCGGTGGTTCAAATCCATCTTCGCCCACCATCCTTTATTGGGGTGTAGCCAAGTGGTAAGGCAACAGACTTTGACTCTGTCATTTCGCTGGTTCGATCCCAGCCACCCCAGCCATGACTCCTCCGTTAGCTCAGTGGTAGAGCACTTGACTTTTAATCAAGGGGTCGTGAGTTCGAGCCTCACACGGGGGACCAAATTTACTTCTTATGATTGGTTCCTATGGCGGGAACCTATTTCTTTTTCTGGGAACAGGGAAATGACAGCTGCTCGAGTGGCGGAATGGTAGACGCAAGGGACTTAAAATCCCTCGCCCTCAAAAGCGTACCGGTTCGAGTCCGGTCTCGAGCACCACAACGAATAAGAGGTTTGACTGAGACGTCAAACCTTTTTTTCTTTATGCTTAAAGCATAAAATGCTAAATATTGAGGAAACTGAACATGAAAGTGGCACAAAGAATAATCGGAATCGCCTTGGTCGCTCTTGGGCTCATTTTCGCTTTCTCAACGATAGGTGTTCTTGATCCTCAGCTTTCGGGCTCTATAGCCACGCCCGTCTGTGTCCTAGGTATCTTTCTCTTCATCTATTCTTTTGGATGGTCAAATCATGGAGAAAGAGACTATGGCAAAATGCCTAAGGTTCCAAGGGAAGACGTGATAAAGGATAAGATGGGAGATGACCTAGAGACATACCTTGATTGTCTCTTGAAGATCTTCTTTAACGAAGACCACACAGAACGCATCATCTTCTACAAGGAAGATAACGATGTGCGTTTAGCCAAAGAGAAGCTCTATTTCTTCTCCGAAGATGAATATAGATTCGTCGGCATGCTTGCAATATGGGAAGGCTATGACCTCGGATTGAGCTTCTACGATAGCCTTGAGACCGCTCTCAAAGAAAACAAAACCCTCTTAGAAGGTTTTACTGAAGTAAAAACCGACTTCTTTTATCTAAACGACAACAAAAGGCATCTCGTTGAGGTCAAATGGAATCTCGATTGGAAGGCCTTCATCCCTTTCTCAATGAGGTATAGACCTCAGATCAGGGTAGAAGGCTCCAATGACAGAGATGTGGCTTTGATGTGCTTTGGCCATAGTAAGGACAAAACAATGAAAGCCATCATGTATTACATAGTCCCAAAAAGCGAAAACAGTGAGGATACGCTAGAGATTGGAACCTCTTTCGAAGTCCGCGAAGGACCGAAAGTGGTTGGCACCGGCACCGTCATTGGGTATCTTGAATAACTCTGAAACCGCTAACACGAAATTCTTTGTTTACAGTAAACAAATTTATGGTAATCTTTTCTACCGGAATGGGCCTATTAATTAGGTCTTTCTTTAAGGGGGACAACCTATGCTTCGACTCTCGTACTTAAAGAAAAACGAAATCAAACGATTTTTAGACATTCCCTCATTTATCTCATCTAACAAGGGTGGTCATTCTCTCGTCTAAGAGTTGGCCACTCTTTTTTTAAGCAAGGAGGATAAGAATGAAACGCAAACTCGTACTCGAAAACCGCCGCGTCTTCCATGGCGAAGGCTTTGGCAGTCCTGACAAGAAGATCG
>CAMKAQ010000165.1 GCA_946410525.1 uncultured Caryophanales bacterium
AAAAAAAGTTTTTAAATGAATTCATTGGTTTAAAACACAACTATTGACACATAGTGTCAAGAACAACGTCATTTGCCGTCTCCGGCTCGTTTTAGGCATGTTAAGATTAAGGTGAAAAGAGGGGGCTTTTATGGATACTTATGAACTGATTAGATTTAAGGACAACGAATTTGAATTGGATGTCAATGTCTCGCCTCAGGAGGAAACCGTTTGGCTGACCAAAGATGAGATGGCGTTGCTTTTTGAAAGGGATAGAACAGCGATTTCGCGACATATTCATAACATTTATCGCGAAGGCGAGTTGGATCCCAAAAGTACATGTGCAAAAAATGCACGCGTACTTCAAAAAAGAGCACGTGTTTATGAAATGGAAATATATAACCTCGATGTCATTATTTCCGTTGGATACAGGGTCAAATCAAAAAGAGGAGTTTTGTTTAGAAAGTGGGCAAACAGTGTTCTCAAACAATACTTATTGAAGGGTTATGTTCTTGATAACAATAGGATTATCGTTTCAAAAGACAATTACCTAAATCTTGAAAACGACATAAAAGTGTTAAAGAGCGAAGTAGGGGAAATCAAAGAAAAAATGTTCTTAGAGCCCGTTAAGGAGAGGTTGTTCTTTGAAGGGCAGTTTTATGACGCATACGAATTCATTTCGTCCTTAATCGACGGCGCTAAGAAAAACATTGTCATCATCGATCCTTATTTCGATAGGGAAGCTTTCAAGTTTCTTAAGGGCGCAGGCGCAGGTACGCGTATCGACATATTCTGTTCAAACAAAACAAAGCTATCTAAAGACGATATTGCAGAGTTTGAGAAGCAGTACCATAAGCTGAACGTCATTAAAAATGACTCCGTTCATGACCGCTTTATCTTTATTGATGGTCAAAAAGCATATTCAGTCGGCTCATCCTTAAACCACCTGGGGAGAAAAACCTTCTTAGTGCACAGATTTGACGATCCATATATAGTCGAAAGCGTTATAAACCGAATAAAGAGATAGGTTTTTGCAAAAATCCCTGCAAAAGCCCTCTCAACTGGTTTAAATGCATACGTTTTGAAAAATAATTAGCAGAATTTGCAAATAATTCTTTCCTTTTTTCGGATTGCCTATAAAAAGATTAGTAAAACCTGTATGAAGGAGGGCGACACTTATGGGAGAGAAGACATTCATGACACTCCTTGGTCTATCTCTCTTGGTGCCGTTCTCTTCATGCAGCGACGCTCCGCGAGATAGTGTCACTAGCGAAGCGAGACTCTCTTCGTCTCTGGAAGGAGAACGCCATCATGAAAACGAATAAGGTTTTAATGCTTTTTGCCACACTTGGCAGTCTTATGGTTTCCTCATGCGACAAAGCCCCTGAGGACAGCCTAAATAGTAGCAGTGAGGGCACAAGCCTCACTAGTGGACTCGGCTCTTATTCGTATTTAGACGCCTCGGACTCCAGAGTGACTGATGTATCCCATGGACGCATAACCCAAGACAAGCTCGAATTCGTCCTTAACGATGATGAGCAAAGCTATTCCGTCAAAGCGGCCAATAAAGACATCAAAGGAGACATCGTCATCCCTGCCTCATATTTCGACCTTCCTGTCACGAGCATATCCTCTTGGGGTTTTGAACGCTGCGAAATAAGGAGCCTCTACATCCCTAAAGGCGTGAAGGCGATCGAGGATTATGCCTTCTATGGTTGTAAGACGCTCAAGAAGCTCTTCATCCCGGAAACCGTCAATCGCATTGGCACCCGTGCGATGTACGATTGTTCAAATCTCACCATCACCGTAAGCGATAAAAACCCATGTTTCTCTTCTCTTGATGGGGCTTTATATAACAAAAGCAAGACAAAGATAATCAAGGCTCCTGGCACCATTCAGAGCTTTTCTTTCCCAAAAGCCGTCACAAGAATTCACGGAGATGCGTTCCAAGGATGTAAGAACCTCAAATCCATCGTCATCCCTGAGGGTATCACCTACATCGGAGAGAACGCTTTTGATGGTTCTGGTCTCATAGAAGCCTACATTTCTAAGACCGTCATAACGATCGATAATTACGCTTTCTCGGGGTGCATGTACTTAAAACATGCGGATTTCTGCTATGACGGGGGGAGCCATGAGAGTGAGCTTTGCACGATTGGAAGAAGAGCCTTCTTTTGGTGCGTAAACCTTGAAGAAGTCATCCTCCCCGATCATGTTACGTTGATAAGCGATGAGGCTTTCTCGGATTGTGGGAAAGCAAAAGTCCTTCATCTAGGAAACGACCTCCAAACGATCGGTGAAAATGCTTTTGTAGGCATGAAGTCGATTGAGGAAGTGAAAATCCCTAGATGCGTCCTATCGATTGCCGAAGATGCGTTCGAAGACTGCACTAAGCTAGAGTCCATCGAAGTGGACAAGAACAATAACTATTACGCTTCCTATGATGGCGTTCTCTATAACAAAGGCAAAACGTCCCTCATGATCTGCCCACAAGGAAAGGCTTTGATCAATTTCTCAAAAAGCGTGGTTTACTTCCATGAATTTGCTTTCAGGAAATGCGCTTTGACTTATGTAGAAATCCCTTCGACCGTAAAATACCTCGACCATGGTCTTTTCTACGAATGCGAATCGCTT
>CAMKAQ010000166.1 GCA_946410525.1 uncultured Caryophanales bacterium
GAGGATGAGTTCGATGACCGCGATGAATATCGAGTAGACTCTAATCGCTAGATCGAAGCCACTACTACCTGTACCAATGCCGATAGCAAGGAAGGCATGGGAGGCCAAGACGGTCCCTCTAATTATTTGTTTCACCACATCTATCGCTTTGAAACGGGTGATGGTGAATCCATCTTTTCGTCCAACGAACATTAAGCCGATTCTGACAGCGGTCATGACCAAGGCAAGAACGCAAAGGCCAAAGAAGATGTAAGCGACGACCTGGTTTGTACTTGCGACAAGCAAGAAAGCAGATAAAAGAGTCGAAGAATAAACGACTACGCAAGAGGCAATGAAAGCCGCGAGGTTGATGGTCTTCGTGATCTTGTTTTTATAAACGAGACGGGCTTCTCTTTCGTTCATGGGAATATTCTACACTAAGCGGCGTCTTCGTGGTCCTTGTATTTTTCGCTTCCGGCTTTTAAAGAATCCCCATCAAGCTCTTTTTCGTTGAGCATATCAAGGTCTTCACCTGTGTATTTCTTTTTGATGTATTTGCGGTAAAGCGCTTCAGTCTTTTTGTCTCTCATACGTTCACCCACATAAAAGCGTAACCCATGATTAGGCCAAAGGCGATAAGAAGGCCTTCGATGATGAAAGCGGCCTTAAGGGTTTTCTTTTGCTTGAAAAGATATAACGAGCCTAGGCCAGCGTTGACGGCAAGGCCAGAAAGGAGAGCGCCGAAAGGAAGGGCGCCGCTCACATAAAGCTCAGCAAGGAGAAGGCTCGATGCACAGTTAGGAATAAGTCCGATGAGGATGGCGAATAATGGCGAGAACCAATAGGAAGAAGTGAGGAAAGCCTGAAGATCAGTCACGGATTCAAGCCATCCGAAGAAGGTTCCGAAAAGAAGGGAAATCACAAAGGCATAGGCGAAGATCTTAAGCGAATGGAGAAGAGGATGGACGAGATGCTCATGAAGTGGGCTCTCTTTGCCTCCGTCTTCGACCTCGTGTCCGCAGCATCCATGGTGGATGTCGTGGTTGCCTTCGCAATGCTCAAGATGCTCATCGACGACATGGTCTTTCTTTCTCCATATGAGATCGACCATGTATCCGAAGAAAGCGCCGAAGACGATCTTTAGACCAATGAGGGCGAAGGCCATTGGCCACTTCCCCTCGAAATTGCCAAAGATGACAGGAAGGGCTTCGTCAGAGCAAGCGATGAAAATGGCGACGAGAGTGCCTAATGTGATGTGGTCTTTGGTGTATAAATCGCCAGCGACGACGGAGATTCCACATTGTGGAACCGCGCCGACAAGCGAACCAAAAAGAGGCGCCTGCTTCTTGTTCCTCTCTAATAGAGAGGCAAGTTTGCCTTCGAAGAAGGAAAGGATGAAATAAATGGCGAAAGCAAAAGCCAAGACCTTGAGGGAATCAAGGAGACTCTCTAATGCGATTCCACCAAATTTTGCTAAATCCATATGGCATAGTATAGTCACTTTCACTGCTTAGTGGAACTAAGAAGCTTGCGCGCGTATAATATCGCCGAGTGAGGTAAAACCCATGACAGAAGACGAGAACAAGTATAACCCGTTCGCCCGTGCGGCGGAGAAAAATGGCATCAAACAGTACAAGCCACATCCACTTAGCAAAATAAAGAAGACCATCGCCGTCATCTCCGGCAAAGGAGGCGTTGGCAAATCGATGGTCACTTCCCTCCTTGCCGTTCAGCTTATGAAGCAGGGTCTCAAAGTCGGCATTTTAGACGCTGACGTGACCGGACCTTCCATCGCCAAGACCTTTGGCAAAGACGATTACCGTCCAATGGGCGATGACAATGGCATCTTCCCCGCCAAGACCGACAAAGGACTTCTCCTTATCGGTGCGAACAACCTTCTTGATGACCCAACTACCCCTGTCGTTTGGAGAGGCTCCCTCATCTCGAACTTGGTTACCACTTTATATTCCCAGGTCATCTTTGATGAACTAGATGTCCTTCTCATCGATATGCCGCCAGGAACCGGAGATGTCCCTCTCACCGTTTTCCAAAGCATTCCAGTCGATGGGGCGATCGTTGTCTCTTCCCCTCAGGACCTTGTTGCGATGGTCGTCAAGAAATCGATCAACATGGCCGAGATGATGCACATCAATGTTCTTGGTGTCATTGAGAATATGGCCTACATAACCTGCCCAGATTGTGGCAAAAAGATCAAAATCTTCGGCGAAACCCCTCTCGATTGCCTTGCAGCCATGATGGGAGTGAAGCTCATTGACGATCTTCCAATGGATGGCAAACTCGCCGCTCTAGTCGACCAAGGAAAACTTGAGGAATACGAAGGCGATTACCTCAAGAACGCGGTTGAAGCGATCAAGAAACTCTAAAAAGAAAAGACCCCCAATCGGAGGTCTTTTTTTATTTGAAATAGATGGTTTCGTATAGGGTGTTGCCGTCATAGAACTGATCTTTCTGATCTAGGAGAACGCCGGCATAGAAGTCTTCCATGTTCGTTCTGAGCTTTCCCTCGTAGAGCGAACGTTTGATGTAGAAGCCCACTCCAACTATATCTGCCTCCCTGATGAACGAA
>CAMKAQ010000167.1 GCA_946410525.1 uncultured Caryophanales bacterium
TAACGCAGTCGAACTTCTCTCCGGCCTCTAGCATTTCCTTAAGAGGCATGGTGACGTTGCCCTTATTTCCATAAGAGCCATCATCGGTCATGACGACACATTTATCTGAAGCTTTATTGAATTCTTCTTCGAGTATGAGAAGGTCTTTGTTTCTAAAGCCAATTATGGAAGTGACTTCCGCGCCAAGTTCATGAAGCTTTTCGGCGATAGGAAGAGCGATCGCACATCCGACGCCTCCTCCGATGACGCAGACTTTCTTAAGGCCTTCAACATACGTTGGAACACCTAAAGGACCAACGAAATCAGGGATATAGTCTCCCTCTTCTTTATGGTTAAGTTTCTCGGTTGTGGCACCGACGATCTGGAAGATGATTTTGACAGTGCCTTTTTCTCTATCGTATCCAGCGACCGTAAGAGGGATTCTTTCCCCGTCATCTTCAACGCGAAGGATGATGAATTGGCCTGGTTCGGCTTTCTTGGCCACAAGTGGAGCGTATATCTCCATCTCGGTGACGGTAGGGTTAAGAATTTTCTTTGAAACGATCTTGAACATGGTGTTTTAGGCTTCCGCTTCCGTGATTATAAACCATAAGGGAAAGTAAGTTGAATAACTTCGTTATCTTTAAAGCGGTAAATCTCTCTCGTAATTGAAAAATTTCTATCAAAATATGTTATACTTTGGTAACCTTAAGTCATTCATTATGGAACTATTCCCAACTTATCCTGGCGCTTTAACAATTGATTGGTTATCAATCGTCCTTATCGCCATTGTCGTATTATGCGCTATAAGCGGCATCGCTAGCGGAGCCGCTAAATCCTTCTGGAACAACTTTGGAGGAATCCTCGTTGCCCTCATTTCTTTTGTTGTGGCCGCGGCCCTTTGCAACATGCTTGCGGAGATGGATTTCTCTGCCTCACTCAAAGACCCAATCCATAACTTTGTGGCAGGCCTAGGAGGGGCAGAAGGCGAAGCGCTTATGGATTCGCCTCACTCCCGTGCTGAGGTCACATTCTTCATCACAAACAACGGATATCAGGTTCTTTCGACGAAGATTCCTAGCTTCCTCTCTTTCACTTACCCATGGATCGCCGCTTTCATTCTTAGCTGCATTCCTGAGATCCCAGGCGAAGCAACCGTTGCCGATTGCCTCACCAACGGCATCACCGCTCTTATCTTCGCGATCATCATCTTCATCATCGTGTCGATCATCCTTTCGATCATCCTTGGTGCCATCAAGAAGCACATCCGTAAACGTCACAAGATCAAGAAACCTGGTGCTATCTCTAGATTCTTTGGTTTCTTAATCGGCACTGTTGTCGGTGTCGTTTGGGCCATCGTCGTCGTTTGGATTTTCTCCTTCCTTGCCGGAATCCCATTCTTCAAAGAATTCCTCACGAACATTTGGGCACTCGACAATGATGATGTTCTCACCATCGGCGAATACCTCTATAAGACGAACTACATCAATATGCTGATCAGTTGGATAACCTCCTTCTTCGCATAAACCATTTGACATCTTTACTTCTTAGAAGTAGTATTGACACGCTGAGAAAGGATATATATGAGTAGAGAAAAGGTTTTTTTAATTTGCTCTGAATGCCTCTCACGCAACTACAGCGTCACGAAGCGGGAGGATGATTCCAAGCGCCTCGAGATCAACAAGTTCTGCCCTCATTGTGGGAAGCACACCCTCCACAAAGAGAGCAAATAGGGAGATACACTTATGAACCCAGGAAAGTACATGAAAGAAGTGGTCAAGGAAGGCAAGCGCATCCGTTGGCCAAAGCGTGAAGAATTATGGCCTGCCATCGCAGTCGTCATCTGCATCACCGTCTTCGTCGCCATCTTCCTCGCCTTAGAGGATTTGACTGCCCAGAACATCATCAATCAGCTTAAGCAAGCTTTCGGTAAGTAAGGAGGAAAAGTATGCCAACACAGTTAGGTGAAAAGCAGTGGTACATCGTTACCACCTACTCAATGCATGAGTCCAAAACCGCGGACAACCTCCGCAAACGTATCGAGAGCATGAACATGCAGGACTATATCCTCCGCGTTCTCGTCGCTGAGAAAGAGGAAGAGGTCCTTGAGGATGGAAAGCCAACCGGCAAGAAGAAGATGAAGCAGCTCTATCCAGGCTACATCTTCGTCGAAATGATCATGACCGATCAGTCTTGGTACATCGTCCGTAACACCCCAGGTGTCACCGGTATCGCCGGTTCCTCTGGTGGAGGACAAAAGCCAACCCCAGTTACCCGTGAGGAGATCGAACCTGTTCTTAAGAGAATGGGCATGGTCGATGAGTCCATGTACGATCGTTACAACGTCGGTGACAGAGTCAAGGTCATCCATGGCCCACTCGAGGGAACCGAAGGCACCATCATCTCGATCGACAAGACCACTGGCGAGTGCCGTGTCGATACCGTCTTCTTCGGTAGAAGCACCCCAATCGATGTCGACTTCTCCGAAATCGAGAGAATCTAAGCCCACAAAAAGAAAAGACCCAGGATTTGAACTGAACCCCTCTTAGTTCACAAGAAAAAGAAAAGACCCCCTAGTGTAAAA
>CAMKAQ010000168.1 GCA_946410525.1 uncultured Caryophanales bacterium
GCTGTCGCAAGTGTCCTTGGTTTTTCCTATCAGAAGAACGCGTTCGATGAGGCTGGCGAATCCGCTAAGCAATATGCGAACGCGGTCACCTACGTCGTCGATGGGGACGAGGTCAATCTTTGGATTGCCCACTCCGAGGAAATCCACCAGAACCCAAGCGCTTACGGATACGCGAACACATTCACGGGTTTGGAGTCGATCAAAATCTCAAACGAAAAGGTCTTGGATGTCTATGTCTTCACGACCGACGGCACGACCGTCCTCGATCTCAAGTTTGGCATGGACTATCTTGGCAAGCCTCTCCCTCACGGAGATGAATATGAAGAATTCATGAAGAATGACGCGATTGATACTTACGTCATCCATAACGGCGAGCACGGAAACTTCTTCAGTTACTATTGCCCAATCAGAGATAGCGCTGGAAATACGGTCGCTTATGCGGTCGCGAACATCGACGCTTCGATGATCAACGTCCAGGTCTTCTCCAATGCCGTCAGGATTCTTGCCATTGAAGCTTTCGTCTTCTTGATTGGCGGTGTCATCCTCATCCATAACATCAGATACTTCTTCATCGTTCCTCTTAAGATCGTCGATTCCGAAATCCGCGCTTACGAAGCCATCGGTCCAAAGAAGTGGCTCACAAGCAAAGCGAGAAAGGACCTCGTCAAACTTAGGGGCAAGGATGAGATCTCTAGCCTCTCTTCGCTTAGCCATAGCACGATGGATTTAGCCTCAGAAAGCATCCTCAAGATCGAGGAGCAAGCCGCTAAGCTCATCGCCACCCAAAAAGGCGTCGTCTTCGCCCTTGCTGAAATCATCGAATCCCGTGACAAGTGCACAGCCGACCATACGACCCGTACTGCCATGTACTCAAACATGATTGCCAATGAACTCGTCAAAGAAGGCAAATATGCAGATGTCCTTACTGAGGAGTTCCTTGAGAATTTTGCTATCGCAGCCGCTTTACATGACGTTGGCAAGATCAAGATTCCTGATGCCATTCTCAATAAACCTGGCAAACTCACCAAAGAGGAATTCGATGTCATGAAAGAACACACTCTTGAAGGCGAGAAGATCATTGAGCTCGCTCTTCAGGATATCGGTGCTTCTTCCGAATATTTGACAACCGCTAAGCAGGTTTCCGGTGGCCACCATGAAAGATGGGATGGCACTGGTTATCCTCGTGGGCTTAAGGGAGACGAAACGCCACTATGTGCAAGAATCGTCGCCATCGCTGACGTCTTCGATGCCCTCACTTGCAGAAGACCATATAAGGAACCTTGGCCGTTTGAAAAGGCTCTTGCGACCATCCAGGAAGAAAGTGGAACCCACTTCGACCCAGAGCTTGTCGATGCCTTCATGGCCATCAAAGAAGACGTCCAAGCTTTCCTCAATAAGAAGTAAGCGAAAACAAATATTTATCCCTTTCCGTGATGGAGAGGGATTTTTTGTACGCCATGTAGTTTCTATAGCAAATGGAAGTAGTAAATAATACTAGATGGCATCTTGTTTTTTCCCTATTTTCAAATGTCGAAAAACCCATATAATTATGCCCATGGAAAAAATCGCAATCAGTTCAGAATCTTCCCTCGACCTCAAGAAGGACGAGGCTGCCAAATATCATATACATATCATCCCTTACACCCTCATCTTCGGAGACGAATCCGCTCTCGATGGTGAGTTTGGTGCGAAGGACATTTTCGCCTATACCGCCAAGACCGGAAAGCTTGCTAAGACGAGTGCCATCAACGCCGAAGAATATAGGAAGAGATTCGAAGATCTTCTTAAGGATCACGACTACCTTATCCATTTCTGCATCGGCGCCAAGATCTCCTCAACCTATGAGCATGCCCTTGAAGCCGCAGAGTCCTTCGGCGGCAAAGTCCATATCGTCAATTCCCTTAACCTCTCTGGCGGCATCGCTCTCCAAGCCATCTACGCTAGAGAATTAATTGAAGAGGGCAAGTCCTTCAAAGAAGTCTGCGACATCATTGACGAGAGAGCCAAATACATGCATGGCTCATTCGCCCTTGAGTCAGTCGATTATCTTTATAAGGGAGGCCGCTGCAATGCTCTTGCGATGCTTGGCGCCAACCTCCTTAAGCTCCGCCCTCAGATCCTTCTTAGCGATGGCCGTATGGTCTGTGGCAAGAAGTTCCGTGGCAAGAAAGATAAGTGGGTCTTCGATTATTTAGAGGAGACATTGACTGCCAACAAGAACATGGACCTCACCCGTGTCTTCGTTGCCTACACCGAGATTGATCAAGAACTATTAGATAAAGCCTGCGCCCGTCTCAAAGAGTTTGGCTTCAAGGAAATCATCCTCCACGAAGCGATGGGAACGATCTCCTGCCATGCTGGCCCAGGAACGTTTGGCATCTTCTTCTATAACGACAAATAAAAAAACAAAAAATCCGTGGCAGAACCGCCACGGATTATTTTTTTGTCGGTGATTTAGAAACCAGGTTTTCCAAGAAGATGGAACATGTTCTTCTTGTAGATTTCGACGCCTGGCTGGTTGAATGGGTTGACCTCGTTGAGGTA
>CAMKAQ010000169.1 GCA_946410525.1 uncultured Caryophanales bacterium
ATCCAATCAAGTCGATCCCTTCGTTTCATTACGATGCCAAGGTGACCAAAAGAGACGACAAAGCCTTCGTGAAAATGGTCATCAAAGGCAAACTCGAGGTCTTTGACTCACGAGACAACGTCCCGTTCATCTATCCTTTCTCCATCAAGGAAGAAACCCTCGTCCTTGACGAAGAGGATGGTGAATCGATCGGATTCATCGTCCCAGGTGCTTCGTTTGACCTCGACGCCTTAGCCCTCGACATCGTCAAATCGTCGCTGCCTCTAAGGCTCATCAGAAAAGGCGAAAGCACCCTCAAAGATGAAGTCGGAGGGGTGAGGATCCTTAGCGACGAAGAGAAAGCCAAAGAAGGTTCCAAAGGCGGAATCAGAATCAAGGGCTTAGACGAAGAATAGTCGCGTATGCACAAAATAAACCGCTGCTCTGCGGCGGTTTTTCATTTTCCCACGCTCTTTTTTGCGAAAAATGTTTGCAGAAAAGCCAGACGTATTGTTAAATATAACCAAAGGTGGGAAAAAGTGGGAAATTATTTTGGAACCTACAACCGTGTTTTAGACGACAAGCATCGTCTTCAACTTCCTTCGAAATTGGTTGGCGAACTTCCAGCCAGGTTTTACGCGATCAAAGGCCATGAAGGCGCGATCGCCGTCTTCGAAGAAAACGGTTTTAAGGCCTTCCTTGAAGATCTCAAAAAACGTTCCTATCTCGACCGCGAGGTTCGTGCTTATACGAGAGCCGTGACCGCTTCGACGAACATCCTTGATGTCGATAGCCATGGCCGCATCTCTCTCCCAAGCCTCGAAGGCGAAGTCGTCGTCATCGGCGTCATCGACCATTTCGAGATCTTTAGCAAAGAGAACTATGAGGAAGTCATGAAAGACTCCGACATGAGATTCGACGAACTCGCTCAGACTATCGCCGATCATGAAGGGAAGTAGTGCTATGGAAAACGAGCATTACAGCGTCCTTCTTGAAGAGACCATCTCTCTCCTTGAACCAAAGGAAGATGGAATATATGTCGATCTGACTTTAGGAAGAGGCGGCACATCTAGCGCCATCCTAAGGCTCATCAAAAACGGTCATCTCTATTCCTTCGATATGGATAAAGAGGCCATTGCGAAGAGCAAAGCCAGATTGGAGTCGGTCGGAAAGAACTTCACCATCATCAATAGCAACTTCGCATACTTCGTCGAAGAACTTAAGAAAGTAGGGGTTACCGAAGTCGACGGCATCACAGCTGACCTTGGAGTCTCTTCCCCTCAGTTCGACGAAGGCGAAAGAGGGTTCAGCTACCGTTTCGATAGCGAGCTCGACATGAGGATGGACCTTGATGCGTCTTTATCCGCCAAAAACATCGTGAATACCTATTCGCTAGAAGACTTAACAAGAATCTTCCGCGAATATGGGGAAGATCAGGATTCCTATCGAGTCGCCAAGCGAATCGTGGAATATAGGGCAAAGAAGGAAATCGAAACCACCCTCGAGCTCGTCGACATCATCAAAAGCGCCAAGCCAGCTAAGGTTTTGGCCAAAAAAGGGCATCCTGCAAAGCAGATATTCCAAGCCCTCCGCATCGAGACCAACCATGAGCTCGATAACCTCAAGACCCTCCTAGAGGACTTCGACAAGATCCTGAAACCCGGAGGAGTCATCGCCATCATCAGCTTCCATTCCTTGGAAGACAGGCTCGTCAAGAACCGCTTCAGGGAACTGACCGTCATCGAAGGGGATAGACATGCGCTTCTTCCTTCCTTAGACGAAGAGGCACCTTATGAAAATCTCACGAAGCGCGCCATCCGCGCTTCTGATAAAGAGCTTGGTGAAAACCATCGCTCAACCAGCGCCCTTCTAAGGGCCATCAAGAAGAAAGGAGAGTCAAAGTGAAAGACAAACTCGAAAAAACCGGCCACAAAAAAGGTTATTACATGAGACGTGGCTTCCTCAGGGGTTTAGCCCTCGGCTTTGCTTTGCTCACCGTCGCTGCCATCCCGATCGGTATCTCCTACAAGGTCTCGGCCGCGAAGATTGATGAGCCAAAAGCCGCTCAACACGTCGAGGAGACGAAGAAGCAGGTCGAAGAAGAATCACTTCCAGAAGCATCTATCGAAGAATAATATACGCATCTCCTTTTCAAAAAAGGCCTTCATCTTTTGCATGGGGGCTTTTTTTGTACTAGAATGTGCCAGTGTTTCTAGAAAGAAAAAAAGCAATTATCAGAGTTCTTATTGAGCTCCTTGTCGCCTTCTCTCTTTCTTTTATCATCTCCTTATTATCTAGCGACTCCATCTCACCGATTTTTGGTTCCTTCCATGGGGACACCTTCTCGCAAGATGGGGTTCTTTTCATGTATGAGGCGAAAGCCATTCTTGCTGGCAAAAGACCTTATTTGGATGTCTATGACCACAAAGGACTCTATCACCTTGGGGTCGATATGCTTGGCCTTCTCATTAATGAGGCTTATGGCATTTTCGTCCTTGAGGTCATCTTTGGTGGAATCTCCCTTTTCATTCTCCTAAAGACCC
>CAMKAQ010000170.1 GCA_946410525.1 uncultured Caryophanales bacterium
TCCTCAATTTTTGAAGATTTACTTTTCAGGCTTCAGAAGGGCGATTGCTAAGGCATCATCGACATTTTTCATGTAGACGATCTTAAGCTCTTTCTTGACCTCTTCCGGAAGTTCGGTGACATCCTTCTTGTTTTCCTCAGGAACGATGATGGTCTTGATTCCAGAACGAAGGGCGGCAAGCGACTTCTCACGGAGTCCACCGATTGGGAGGGCGCGTCCGCGGAGGGTAACTTCGCCAGTCATTGCCACATTATTGTCAACAGGCGTGTGGGTCAAGAGAGAGACGATGGCGGTCGTAATAGCCACACCAGCGCTTGGTCCGTCTTTTGGAACGGCGCCTTCTGGGAAGTGGATATGGAAGTCCTTCTTCTCAAACATCTCGTTAGGGATGCCATATTTCTCAGCGTTGGCCCTGACGTAGTCAAGAGCGATTGAGCAGCTCTCCTTCATGACGTCGCCTAATTTGCCAGTGAGGACAAGCTGTCCTTTGCCAGCCATGTAGTTGACCTCGATTGGGAGGATATCGCCGCCAAACTCAGTGTAGGCAAGTCCGGTGACGACGCCGATCTGTGGCTCTTTCTCTTTCTTGGTATCTTCGAAAATCTCGACGCCAAGGTACTTTTTGGCTTGTTCGGCATCAATGACGATTGGGCGAGCGTGCTTAGGATCTTTGATGAGCTCAACCACTGCTTTTCTGCAGCACGAGGCAACAAGTCTCTCAAGCTGACGGACGCCAGCTTCACGGGTGTAGCACTCGATAAGCTCTTTGATGCCTTCTTCGGTGAATTCGATGTCACCTTCTTTGAGCCCGTTGAGTTCCATCTGCTTTTTGACGAGCCAGCTTGCAGCGATCTTGACCTTCTCAAGTTCGGTATAGGAAGGAACTTCGATGAGTTCAAGACGGTCACGCAATGGAGCTGGGACGTTTTCAAGATAGTTCGCGGTCGCGATGAAGAGAACATTCGATAAATCGTATGGTTCTTCGATGAAGTTATCGTTGAAGGCGATGTTCTGCTCTGGGTCAAGGACCTCTAAGAGAGCGGAACTTGGGTCGCCATGTAAGCTGCTTCCGCCAACCTTATCGATTTCGTCTAAAAGGAAGACAGGGTTGATAACGCCGGCCTTGGTCATGCCGTGGATGATTCTTCCAGGCATTGAGCCGACATAGGTGCGGCGATGGCCTCTGATTTCGGATTCGTCGGAAACGCCGCCTAAGGAAGCCTTGAAGAACTTCCTGCCAAGGGCGCGGGCTATCGACTTCGCAAGCGAGGTCTTACCACATCCTGGCGGGCCATAGAAGCAAAGGATCGGGGCTTTGAGGTTGCCTGTCGCGTGTTTAACGGCGAGGTACTCTATGATCCTCTTCTTGACTTTGTCGAGCCCAAAATGGTCCTCATCGAGAATTTTTTGGACATTGTCTAAGTCATCATTGTCTTCGGTCTTCTCGTACCATGGGGCGTTGAGAAGGGTATTGACGTAGTTAAGGATGAGAGAACTCTCTAAAGAGGCCTCTGGCATCATCTGGAAACGTTTGAGCTCTTTGGTGACCTTGTCTTTGACATTCTGAGGATATGGGTTTTCCGCCACTTTCTTCTTGATGGCGTCGATGTCGCTTTCCTCGTTGTCGCCTTCGCCAAGTTCATCGCGGATGGCTTTCATCTTCTCACGGAGGATGTATTCCTTTTGCGATTTCTCAGCCCGGCTTCTGACGGTCTCATCGAGCTTTTTGTCGATTTCGCTGACGGTTTGGGCTTCATTGAGAAGCTCAGCGATCTTTAAGAGCCTCTTGTTGATCTCTGGCTCTCCGAGGATCTCAATCTTGTCCTCGATGCTGAAATTGAGATAGGCGGCAAGTGTGTCGCCGATATTGTTTGGGGTCTCGCCTCTTCCAAGGGCGTTAAGTGCGCTCTTAGGGATATCGTGGGCGATGGCTGGGGTTTGCTCAACCGCTTTGACGATGCGCCTGATGAGGGCGGTCTCTTCGTTTTGGTCGCCTAAAAGATCTGGGATGACCTTTCCTTCGGCCTTCCAAGTGCCATCATCGAATCTAAGGTTAGTCAAAGCCACGCGTTTGGAACCGATCACGCGGATGCGGTAGACGCCATTGGCATTGACGAAATTCACTACGCGGCAAAGGGTGGCGGTCATATAGACATCGTCTTCCCCTGTCACTTCATCTTTCTGGAGTTGGCGCTGTACGCCTACGAAAAGAAGGGAATTGCTATCACGTCTGGCAACGTCGATGGCCTTGACGCTATAAGGTCTTCCGGCTTCAATCGACTCTGTCATATTCGGAAATACCACAAGTCCGCGGGTTACGAGCAAAGGCAGGACTAAGGTATTGGTGTTTTCTACTTCGTTGTCCATGTTTTTCCTCCTTGTCCTTATTATAAGGATAGTATTAGCACTTTCAATAGCAGAGTGCTAGAGATGTGCTCAGAAAGTATAGAAAAGGGTCTAGTTGATTAGCTAGACCCCATAAATCTTTGCTTAAGCCTTATTTAGCG